>NZ_SOGO01000044.1:0-45668 GCF_004403415.1 Cryobacterium sandaracinum | reverse complement strand
CTATAAAGTTTCTTTCCTTTGACAGTCAGAAACCTAGACAGGAAGCGGCGTGCGGCCGTTAAGGCGCTCCGAAACACCCACGGATACAGCAGGGGAGCCGAGATTTTGCCGATTTCGCCGCGGAAGTGCCTCAAAGCGTGCTTTTACAGCAGAATCCCCGTCGAATTCGTTAGGGGCGCGTTCGGCTCCGGCGAGGTTCAGGAGAACGCTTCGATCATGCTCAGCACGGCTGGGGTGAGCAGCACGATGAACAGCACCGGCAGAATGCAGAAGATGAGTGGGAAGAGCACCTTGACCGGGATCTTCATCGCCTTCTCTTCGGCGCGCTGACGGCGGCGCAGGCGCATTTCCCCGGCCTGCACCCGGAGCACGTCCGCGATCGCGATGCCGTAGGTGTCGGCCTGGATGACCGACCGGGTGAACCGGCGCAGGTCCGATGACGAGGTGCGGTCGCCGAGCGCCTGATAGGCGTGCGTTCGGGTGCGGCCGATGCTCATGTCCTGCAGGGTGCGGATGAATTCCTCCGCGAGCGGCCCCTTGCCGTTCGTCGCCGCCTTGGCCATGGCGGCCTCGAAGCCGAGGCCGGCCTCCACGGCGATCGTCATCTGGTCAAGGGTGTCGGCCAGGGCGTTCTGGATCTTCTCCTGCCGTTCCTGCCCGCGGCTGATCAGGAGAAGGTCGGGCACGAAGAAGCACAGAACCACAAGGAGCGCACCGAGCACGAATCGCGTCGGGACCGGGTCCCCGCTGATCCACAGGAGCGCCAGGAGCGCACCGGCCGTGCCCGCGAGCGGCTTGGCGATGAGGATCTTGTCGATGGTCCAGGCCGGGGGCCGACCGGCGAGCGCCAGCCTGCGGTCGAGCATCCCGAGGTACCCTCGGGGAGCCAGTTCGCGCATCGTTCGACCCCGTCTGACGCGCGTTGCGGTCGTCCCGACGAGGTTTAGACCTGCATCCCCGAGGTCGGTGATCGGCTTGCCAGCGCGACCGCCGACGAGGATGCCGACCAGGACCGCGAATCCGCCGGCAACGGCCAGCGAGGCAAGCATTGCGATGAGTGTAGGCACTGGATTCTCCTAGAACTTGACCTTGACGACGGCCATCATCCACAATGAGCCGGCGACGAGCAGGATGGCGGCGACGACCAGGGCGGCGATGCCCCAGATGCTGCCGAAGAAGCCGGCGAAGTAGTTCGGCTGCGTCAGCAGCAGAAACGTGAACACCCCGATCGGCAAGAGGATCAGCACCCAGGCTGACATCTTTCCCTCGGCGGCGAGCGACTTCACCTGGCGACGGATCTCGTTGCGTTCCCGGATGGTGTGGCCCACCCGGTCGAGCACCTCGGACAGGTTGCCGCCGACCTCACGGTTGACGGCGATCGCCTGCGCCACCCACTGGAAGTCCTCGCTCCGCATCCGGGTGGCGGTGTTGTCGAGCGCATCACCGAGGTCCCGGCCGATGCGAGTCTCATTCACGACCCGAGCCAACTCGTCCGCCGACGGCGACGGCGTCTCCTGGGAGGCCGCGTCCACCGCCCGCAGCAGGCTGTGACCGGCCCGCAGGCCGCCGGCCAGAAGCGCAAGGGTTTCGTCGAGCTGTTCCGCGAACTTTGCGCGACGCTGCCCCGCACGCACGTGAAGAAACGCCTTCGCGCCGATCGGGCCGAGCGCCGCGAAGGTCGCCAGGAGCGGTATCGCCCAGAAGGTGCCGTTTCCCAAGAGCAGGCCGGTCAGGGCCAGCACGGTCGACGTCGAGAGCACCATGAGCACGAAGCCGGACGGCTGCATCCGGATGCTGGCCTGTTCCAGTTCCTCCGCGGTGAACGGCGCGCGGCCGCGACGAAGGATCGCCCCCTCGATGGCCTCGACCGTGCGGTCGGTCACCCGGGTGAGGGTCGACGTGTCCACCGCACCCGGCGCTCGACGGCGTTCCAGCGGCACCCGGGGCCGTGGTGGTGCGATCACCAGGAAGACGATCACGAACAGGGCGATCAGCGCGGCGGCGATTCCTCCGTAGAGGGCCAGCTCATTCATCTCTGGCTCCGGGTGACGAGGTTGGCCTGGAACACGCTCGGGGACAACGGAATTCCGAGGTCCCGGAATTTGTCGGCGAACCGGGGCCGCACCCCGGTCGCCACCGCGTGGCCGAGCAGGCGTCCGGCCTCGTCGACGCCGGCACTGTAGTCGAAGACGAAGGCGTCCTGCAGGGTGACGATGTCACCCTCCATGCCTTGGACCTCCGTCACGTGCGTGACCCGACGGGTGCCGTCCTTGAGTCTGGTGATCTGGATGATCACATCGATCGCCGACGAGATCTGCTCTCGGATGGCGCGCAGCGGCAGGTCCATTCCGGCCATCAGCACGAGGGTTTCGAGCCGGGCGATCGCGTCGCGCGGCGAGTTCGAGTGAACGGTCGAGATCGATCCCTCGTGCCCGGTGTTCATCGCCTGCAGCATGTCCAGGCTCTCGCCACCGCGGCACTCGCCGATCACGATTCGGTCCGGCCGCATCCGGAGGGAGTTGCGCACGAGGTCACGGATGGTGACCTCGCCTTTACCCTCGATGTTGGCCGGCCGGGATTCCAGCCGGATCACATGGTCCTGCTGCAGCTGCAGCTCCACCGCGTCCTCGATGGTGATGATGCGCTCATTGGAGGGGATATAGGCGGAGAGCACGTTGAGCAGCGTCGTCTTCCCGGTTCCGGTGCCACCGGAGACGATGATGTTGAGTTTGGCCTTCACGCAGGCATCCAGCACCTGGGCCATCTCGGCGCTCAGCGTGCCGAAGCCGACCAGGTCGTTCACGGTGAAAGGTTCGCGCGCGAACTTGCGGATCGTGAGCGAGGAGCCGTCGACCGCGAGCGGCGGGATGATCGCGTTCACCCGCGAGCCGTCGGCGAGGCGCGCGTCCACCAGCGGCGACGACTCGTCGATGCGGCGCCCGACCTTCGACACTATGCGCTCGATCACCCGGCGCAGCTGGGCCTCGCTGGTGAAGCGGGCAGCGCTGCGGCTGAGCTGGCCGTCACGCTCGACGAAGATCTGCTCGTGGCCGTTGACCATGATCTCGGTCACGCCGACGTCGGCGAGCAGTGCCTCCAGCGGGCCGAACCCGAGCACGTCGGCACCGATCTCGGCGATCAGCCGGGTGCGCTCCTCCGGACTGAGCGGAACCTGTTCGGCGGCGACGATGCTGCCGAGTTCGGCCCTGGCATACGAGTGCAGCTGTTCCTCACTCAGGCTCGGGTCGTTCAGGCGCGTGCCGATACGGCCGAAGAGTTCCTGTGCCGCCCGTTCCTTGAGTTCTGCCAGTGGGTCAAGCGGCGGCGCCGGGATGGGCGCGGGTTCCGGAGCGGGAGCCTCTGCCTCCGGTGCAGCTGTGGCCTCGGTGGAGGGTTGAAGGGCAAAGTCCGTCACCGCCCTCGATGCAGAGAGGTTGCCGTTGCCGGTCTTCTTGTCGAGCTTGTGCAGTGGACCATCGCGGCGTGCCGCCTCCACTCGGTCGGTCAGTTTCATGCGACAACCACCCTTCGATGCAAGCGACCGCGTTTGAGTGACGCGCTGGGGTCGAATCGGCGCACCAAGTCCGTGAGGGCAGCCGACGCTGGATTTTTCTTTCCGTTCTGGAGCAGCGGAATGCCACGATTCGTGGACAGCGTCACCAGGCTCGATCGGGGAACGGCGACGTCCACCGGCACACCGATCGTTGCCTCGACGTCCTTCACGCTCAGCCCGCTCACCCGGTCGGCGAAGTTCAACACGACATGACGGGCCGGCGGCATGATGCCGATGGTGGCGAGAACGGCGAGCTCCTTGCGCAGGCCGCGCGCACCCGGCACGGACATGTCGCAGAGGAATACGGCGTCTGTGGCAGCCTCGAGGGCGGCCAACGCGTGTTCACCCAGGCCGGGCGCCGTGTCGATGATCACGAACCGAAAGATCCCGGCGAGTTGGCGAATCAGGTGACCGAGCTGCTCGCCGGTGACCCGGTCCCCGTCGGCCGGCGACTCCGCGCCGCACACGACGTAGTAGCCGTCCGGATGCGGGGTGAGGTAGGCCTTGAGCACCATGGCGTCGTTGGCCGCGACGGCGGTGACGGCATCGGGCAGGAAGCGTCCGGGTGTCAGCGACAGGGCCATGGCCACGTCCCCGAACTGCACATCGGCGTCGACGAGCACCACCGACAGCGGGGCCAGCTTGGCGAGGCCGACGGCCAGGTTGGTCGCGATCGTCGTCTTGCCGACACCGCCCTTGGCGGCCACCACCGCGATGGTCTGGCGCGGGATGACCTCCGGCTCCGGAGTCCCCTCGGTCGTGGGCGGATCGAGGGTGGGGGGTTCGAGGGTGGACGGTTCCTGCTCATCGGCTGCCGACCGGTCGTCGAGTGCGGTGACATCCGCTAGCCCGATCTCGCCCGGGTTGCCATCCCGGGCTTCGTCGCCGGGTCCGACGGCCGAGGCCGTCTGCGCTACCGACCCCAGCACCCCGTCACGCCAGGGGCTCAGTCGTGGGCGGCTCATTGGAACACGACGCTTCCGTCGACGACCGCTGAACCGGTCTCATCAGCCGTCTTCGGCTCGATGGTGAGCCACACGCTGCCGAATTCCTTGCCCCAAACCAACTTCTGGATATCTGCGGTCGGCCGAGCGAGAGTGACCATGACGGTCTCGGCTGCCTCGGCTGCCGCGTCCGCTCCGTCGGCAGGGGGCGTACTGGTTCCCTCGCGTACCGCGGTGACGAGCACCTTGTGGAAGACCTGCCGGCTGATTGGCGTGTCTTCGGCGCCGTCAGCGCCCTTGATGGTGGCGGAAATCACGACGCCGACGGTGTCGCCCGGCTTGATCGTGCCGCCGACCACCCGCTCGACGGGAAGGGCGATGCTGACCGCCTGCATTCCCTCCGGCAGTGCGACGTCTCCGCTGGCCGCCCGCGTGGCGGGCGTCACCCAGCGAGACTCGAGCAGCTGCTCGCCGGGCATCAGTGCGGTGTCCGCCACCAGGCCCTCCAGGTCGCTCAGCTTCGTCACCCGGCCCGGCACCGCGGCGAGGGCCGGGATCTGCTTCGCGGTGATGAGGTCGGTGATCGCGCTCGCCTCGGTGCCGGCTGGGATCTCATCGGCGACCAGGTAGACCGATACGAACTCGGCGCCGTCGGCTGCTCGCGCGTCGGCGCCGTTCACGTAACCGGTGAGCACGACGGTGCCAACGATGGCCAGAACGATCGCGAGGATCGCGCCAATGAGTCGGGTTTTCATTGCAGCTCCTACTTGATTAGGTTGACGCTGGTTGCGTTGAGTTGAGGCCCGCCCAGTCCGAACGCCCCGTCGATGGAGACCCATTTATTGAAGTAGCCCTGGATGCCGTTCCAGTTATTGCTCTTGTCGCTTTCATCGCAGGGTTTAGGGGCCTTGGGGTCCTTGGGAGCCTTGGGAGCTGTTGGGGCTGCGGCGGGGCAGAGCGGGGCCAGTGGATCGAGGACCTTGGTGGACGGGAAGTTCCAGCCGGTGATGGTGAACCCGGCAAAGGCGAAGATGCGATACTCGGCGTTGGTTCCCGTGCCACGAACGCGGTCATAGATCGGCACCAGCACCGTCGTGCCCTTGAGGCTTTCCAGCTTCGACTTGCAGTCGGTGTTCACACTCCCGCCGGCGTCGCTGCCCACCCAGAGCTGCCCGGCCGCGTCAAGGTTGAGACTCAAGTTGACGATCGCCACGCAGGCGTTGGCGTTGTCAAGCCAACCAAATCCCCCGGGGATGACTTCCGCTGAGGGAGCGTGCTTGCAGATCTTGTTGGTGTCGGTGCGGATGGTCACATGTTTGCCCGACGCCGCCAACGACTCCTGAAACTCGCACCAGGACAGCGCGAGCGCGAGCACGGGGCCGGACCCCGGGCCGCCCCACTGCGCCGTGGCGGTCGCGCCCACGGTCGTAGGGTCGATGCCGATGAACCGGGCGAAGGGGTGACTGATGGCCCCTGCATTGGTGCCGGCGACGCGGGTGCTGTCGGAGACCGTCACGGTCTTGTTAGCCATGCTGATGCTCGGTGCCAGCACGTTGGCGGCGCCGTCATTCGCGTTGTCGTTGGTGAAGCGCGCGGCGGCGCCGGCCGGATCGGTGCAGACACCGTCTTGGCAATCGCGGGCGATGGCGAGGGCAGCGGCATCCGCGCCGTTCTGAAGCTGTGCGCGCTCCGCGTAGAGGGCCCCGACATCGACTGCAATCGCCACGAACCCCAGCAGAGGCACGAGCAGGATACCGACCATCACAGCGCTCGCACCGCGCTCGGAACGAAGCCCACGATTCAACCACCGCATAGCATGACTCCTTTGCCGGTCAGGGGAAGCGTGGTGCCGAAATAACCGGTCAGAAGTGACACGTTGTAGGTGATGGTGACCGTGACGGCCTGGTTGGCGGCACACGCCGCGGGCGTGATCGAGATCTGGCCGCCCGACATGCTCGGGCTGATTGACGGGGCGGCGGCGATGGCCGCGGCCTTAGCCGTCGACTGACTGTCGTGAATCGCCATGTTCCTGGCGCCCTCGCGGGCCGCATTGGACAGCGAAATCTGAATGTTGTAGAGCCGGCTGAACTCGATGAGGCCGAGCACCAGCAGCAGGAGAATGGGCAGCACGAGCGCGAACTCCACGGCGGCAGCGCCGCGTTCGCCTCGTCGATGGAGGAAACGCATCATTTGGTGGCCCCTTCGGGTAGGCCTGGCGTTGCGGGTGAAAGTCGGGGGTGAGTGCGGGCGGCGGCGGCTCGCCTTGGCAAGCCGCCGCCGGCGCACGGGGTTCTGGCGGTCAGTCTCCGCCGGGCTCGCGTCGGTTAGCCGGGGGTGCCGCCGAGGTCGACCGCAACGCCATTGAACATCCCCGTCAGGGCGAGGCCGATTGCGCCGACAGCGCCGATGATGACGACGGCGATGAGCGAGACCATGAGGCCGTACTCCACTGCGGTGGCGCCCTCTTCGTCGGTGCGCAGGCTGTTCATGAGGGCCTGAATTTTGGTGTAGAACTTCATCTCGGGTTTTCCGTTCTGTGTGGGCCGGCCAGGTCGGCCGAGCGAATGACCACAAGCTACGTTCGTCGAGAAAACCTCACTACGCCCCAAAAAGGGGGGTCCCTGTCTTAGGGGTAGCTGAATGAGCGCTAGATGAAATCCGAAAGCGGCATGACAATGACTCGCGACGTGGGCTTGTCGCGAGCGAGGCCGTCATTCGGGTTCGGGCCGGTCAGTTCGAGTGGCTCAGGGAATCGCGCGGGAGGTGTCTCCGGGCGCGCCGCGGGCAGGAAGATTCGGGTACACAGGTACTCCTCGGGTGAAGCGAACTCGCCGTAGGGTCGGTGACAGCGTCACCGTAGCCCCGTTTCAGCGAACGTCCTGGCCCCCGCCGGGGGGGAAAATTCAGGCAAACAGCACGCCCAGGAAGGCCCCGGCGAGCATGGACGGCCCGAACGGGATGGAGCCCCGCAGGGTCACCCGGCGAAGCGTCAGGGCAACCAACGAGACCAGGCCGCCGATCAGGAAGGCGCCGAAAGCACCGACGAGAAACGGGGTCCAGCCCAGGTAGCCGAGCGCAAGGCCGATCACGGCGGCCAGCTTCACGTCGCCCATGCCAATGCCGCCGGGCGAGATCAGGGCGAGCACGAGATAGAACGCGAACAGCGCGGCACCCCCAAGGAAGGCCCCGAGCAGGGCCTGCCAGGCCCCGGCTGCCGCCGCCGCGAGCGTCAACAGTATCGGCAGCACGATCAGCGAGGGGTAGACCAACGCGTTCGGCAGACGCTTCTCGTTGATGTCGACGACGCTGAGCACCACGGCAATCAGTGCCAGGTACAGATACGCCGGCAGCTCCCACCCGACCCCGAACTCCCACACGACCAGGGCGACCAGCAGGCCGGTCGACACGGTCACCGCGGCACGCACCGGCCAGGCGAAGCGGCGGCGGATGCGCAGCATCCGTTCGGCAATCCCGGTCAGGAAAACCCCGAGTGCGGCGCCGACCAGACCGGCGACAATCGACAGCCAGGGCGCCACGCGCGTCTACCTCACGCCGCGGGAAATCGTGACCATCTCGTCGCGGGGAACGACCTTGACCCGCACGCGACCCTCGTCGGAGCCGAGCGCGAGCTCGTGCTGATCGAGCCGGTGCCAGCCGTCGAGGTTCGTGTATTGCACCCCTCGCTCGTCGAGCAGGTCCACGATGCTCTGCTCCGAGGGCGAATCCGGGCGCCACCAGTTGCCGAGGTCGTTGATCAGGTGCCGCACGGTCTCCATGGCGTCGGACTTCGTGTGCCCGATCAGCCCGACCGGTCCGCGTTTGATCCACCCGGTCGCGTAGACGCCGTACAGCTGCGTGTTGGCGCTCTTCGATCCGAACGATGGGTCGCCCTTCCAGAGAACCTGCCCCTCCCGGTTGGGGATCACGCCGTGCTTCCTGTCGAAGGGAACGCCCGGCAGCGGCGACCCGAAGTAACCCACGGCGCGGTAGACGGCCTGGATCGGGAGCTGGCGGATCTCGCCGGTGCCGACGACGCCGCCCTGCCCGTCGGGGGTGGTGCGTTCGTAACGGATGGCGCCGACCCGGCCCTCGCCGTCGTTGACGATCTCTACGGGCTTGGCGAAGAAGTGCAGGTGCAGGCGGCGGCTGGCCGTGCCGGCCGGGCGCTCCCGCCACTTGTTCAAAACCTTGTCGATCACGAAGACCTGCTTGTTGCTGGCCACGGCGTCCCGCGCGGCATCGTCGTAGTCGAAGTCCTCGTCGTAGAGGACGATGTCCACATCGGGCAGGTCGCCGAGTTCCCGCAGCTCCAGCGGGGTGAACTTCACGGAGGTCGGTCCACGGCGGCCGAACACGTGCACATCCGTCACCGGCGATGCCTTGAGTCCCTCGTAGACGTTCGTCGGAATCTCGGTGCTCAGCAGGTCGTCGGCGTGCTTGGCGAGCATACGTGCGACGTCGAGCGCCACGTTGCCGTTGCCGATGACGGCAACCTCCTGGCTCTCCAGCGGCCAGGAGCGCGGCACGTCGGGGTGCCCGTCGAACCAGCTCACGAACCGGGCGGCCCCGTAGGACCCGTCCAGGTCGATGCCCGGGATGTCCAGGTCGGCGTCGCGCACGGCCCCGGTCGCGAAGATGACGGCGTTGTAGTGCTTCTTCAGATCGTCGAGGGTGATGTCGATACCGAACCGCACGTTGCCGAAGACGCGGATGTCGCCGCGGTCGAGCACATCGCGCAGGGCCGTGATGATGCCCTTGATCCGGGGGTGGTCCGGGGCGACGCCGTAGCGCACAAGCCCGTAGGGTGCCGGCAGGTGGTCGAACAGGTCGATCGAAACCTCGAAGTTCCGTTCCGCCTTGAGCAAGATGTCGGCGGCGTAGATACCCGCAGGTCCCGCGCCGACAATGGCCAATCGCAACTTGGTCATGGAAGCCTTTCTAGCTTGATCGTTCAACGATCGTGTCGGCGAAACGGGTGAGGGCCTTCTTGACCGAGCCGTCCGGCAGCGGGGCGAGGGCTTCGACCGCGTCATGCGCCCAGCCGTGCGCCTCGGCGAGGGTCTGCCCGGTCACGTCGTGCTCGCGCAGCGCGGTGATCGCGGAGTCCGCCGCAGCGGTCGCGACGCCGTTGCTGGCCATCACGTCGCGTTCGAGGCGTTCGAGCAGGGCGGCGGCGTCGGCGTCGTGCGGGGCGCGCTCGCGCAGGCGCAGCAGCGGGAGGGTGGCCACCCCGGCGCGCAGGTCGGTGCCGGGCACCTTGCCGGTCTCCTCCGGCTGCGGGGAGAGGTCGAGCACATCGTCGATGAGTTGGAAGGCGACGCCGATCTTCTCGCCGAACGCGATCACCGGCTTTTCGAACTCGGAGGGGGCGTCGGAGAAGATGATGCCCGCCTGGGCGGCCGCCGCGATCAGCGACCCGGTCTTGTCGGCGAGCACCTGGATGTAGTGCTCCACGGGGTCCTGGCCGGGCTGCGCACCGACGGTCTCGTGTAGTTGGCCGAGCACGAGGCGCTCGAAGGTGTCGGCCTGCAAACGGATGGCCCGTTCGCCCAGCCGTGCCATCAGCTGGTTGGCGCGGGCGAAGAGCAGATCCCCGGTCAGGATCGCCACCGAGTTGCCCCACACGGTCTGCGCGCTCGGCACCCCGCGGCGTTTGTCCGAGTCGTCCATCACATCGTCGTGGTAGAGCGAGGCCAGGTGGGTGATCTCGATCGCGGTGGCCGCGGTGATGACGTCCGCGTGGTTGCCGCTGCCGAGGTGGGCGGTGAGTAGCGCCAGCATGGGGCGCACGCGCTTGCCGCCCGCGTTGAGCAGGTAGCGGCTGGTGACGTTCGCGATCTCGTCGGCAAAGGTCACTTCGGCGAGCAGACTGGCCTCGACCTGGTCGATTCCCCCGTCGATGCCCGCGGCGAGGCCACGGTCCTGGGCGGTCGAGAAAATGCGATCGCTGAGGCCGAGCTGGCTCGTCACGGATGAGCCGCGACGGAACAGGGGCATGCTCGGTTTCACTCTGTCAGCCTAACGATCGGATCTGGGAGGATTCAAGACGGTGCGTTTGACGCATCCGTCGGCTTGATGCCGCGATGCAGTGCCACGATACCCAAGGTCAGGTTGCGGTAGGCGACGGCGTCGAAGCCCGCCTCCCGCAGCCAGGCACTGAGGGTCTGCTGATTCGGCCAGGCCGCGATCGACTCGCCCAGATAGTCGTACGCCTCCGCGTTGGAGGACGCGAGCTTTACGATCATCGGCATCACGCGAGTGAGGTAGGCGAAGTAGCCCAGCCGGATCGGTGCGAACGGCGGCGTGGAGAACTCGCAGATCACGACGCGCCCCCCAGGCTTGGTCACCCGGTAGAACTCGGCCAGGGCCTTCTTGGGCTCGACCACGTTGCGCAGGCCGAACGAGATGGTCACGGCGTCGAACTCGTTGTCGGCGAACGGCAGCGCGGTGGCATCGGCCTGAACGAACTCGACCTGCGGATTGTCCGCGTGGCGTGAATGGCCGACCGCGATCATGCCCTCCGAGAAGTCGGCGGCCACAACGTGCGCGCCCGTCTTCGTCAGCGCGACGCTGGACGTGCCCGTTCCGGCGGCGATGTCGAGGATGCGTTCGCCGCGCCGGGGGTTCACGGCGCGGGTCGCGGCCATCCGCCACAGGGCCGCGTTCCCTACCGAGAGAACGGCATTCGTGCGGTCATAATGGGTGGAGACCTGATCGAACATGGCAGCGACCTGCTCGGGCTGCTTATTGAGGTCTGCTCTACTCACTCCCACAGTCTAGATTGCCCGCGGACACGCCGGGCTCTCCACAGCCTCTGGCATAGGCTATGCAGGTGAATGCTCAGGCTCTAACGGTTGAAACCACCCCCATCGCCGACATCCGCCAACTGATTCTTCTGCTCGACACCCGAGCACCGCTGCTCTGGATGCGGCGCAACCAGGGTCTGGCCGGCATCGGCACGGCCCTGCGGCTCGAGTTCTCCGGAGCGACCCGGCTGACGGATGCCGCCACCGCCTGGCGCGACGTCGCGGCCGCCGCCACCGTGTCCGACCCGATCGAAAGCACCGGCACGGGCCTGCTCGCTTTCGGAGCCTTCGCCTTCGACGCCTCCTCGGCCCAGACCAGCGTGCTGATCGTGCCGCAGGTCGTCATCGGGCGCGACAACGGCCGATGCTGGGTGACGCGCATCTGGCCGACCGGCACCACGCCGCCGGAGATTCCCCTGGCTCGCCGTCCTCTCGGCACCGAATACCGCATCTCCCTGCTGCCGGGCGCGCTGCCGCCCGCCGGGTACCGCGACGCGGTCGGCGAAGCCGTGTCCCGCATCGCCTCCGGAGACCTCAACAAGGTCGTGCTGGCCCGCGACTTGGTCGGGCGGCTGCCGGCGGAATCCGACCTGCGCCGCGCCGTCAGCGAGCTGGCGCTGGGCTACCCCGACTGCTGGACCTACGCGGTCGACGGCCTCGTCGGCTCCAGCCCGGAGACCCTCATCCGCGCCGACCACGGGGAGGTCAACGCCCGCGTGCTCGCCGGCACGATGTCGCGGGGCGCGGATGCCGCCTCCGACCTGGAGGCAGCCCTCCAGCTGGCCACCTCCGCCAAGGACGGCGACGAACACGCCTTCGCGGTGCAGAGCGTGCTGGCCTCGCTCCGCCCGCACACCTCTCACCTCATCACCAGCGAGATCCCGTTCACCGTGAAGCTGCCGAACCTCTGGCACCTGGCAACGGATGTCGAGGGCACCCTGAGCGACGGATCGAACTCGCTCGACCTGATCGCCGCCATGCACCCGACGGCCGCGGTCGCCGGCACGCCCACCGGGACGGCGCTCGCCCTGATCCGCGAACTCGAGCCGTTTGACCGGGGCCGTTACGCGGGCCCGGTCGGCTGGGTCGGCGCCGACGGCGACGGCGAGTGGGCAATCGCCCTGCGCTGCGCCCAGGTCAGCCCCGCCGGCAGCGTCACGGCCTACGCCGGCTGCGGCATCGTGCTGGACTCCGAGCCCGAGCGCGAGCTCGCCGAAACCCGCATGAAGTTCCGCCCCGTCGTGGAGGCCTTCGGCTGAGAAGCCTCCGCAGACTCCGCGCAGCGAGGATCCCCGCTCCGGGCGAGAGTGCCCGCTCCGCGGGCCACTCTCGACCGAACGAACACACTCAGGTCGCGGCGAGGCGGGCCTTCTCGACCTCGACGTCGAAGGTCGCGGACGGCCAGGTCAGGTCGAGACGCTGCAGGGCGTCGATCAACAGGTGCTGCACGGCCAGGCGGGCGTACCACTTCTTCTCGGCCGGCACTACGAACCAGGGCGCGGCAACGGTCGACGTGCGTTCGAGGGCGAGCTGGTACGCCTCCTGGTAGGCGGCCCACTGCATGCGTTCCTCGATGTCGCCCGGGTTGTACTTCCAGTGCTTGTCCGCGCGTTCCAGCCGCTCGGCCAGGCGCTCCTTCTGGTCGTCGGAGCCGATGTGCAACATGACCTTGACGATCGTCGTGCCGGCGTCGACGAGTTCCTGCTCGAACCGGGTGATCAGGCCGTAGCGCTCCTCGATCTCCGCCGCCGGGGCCAGCGCGCGTACGCGGCCGACCAGCACATCCTCATAGTGTGAACGGTCGAAGACCCCGATCAAGCCGGCGTCGGGCAGCCGTTTGCGCACCCGCCAGAGGAAGTCGTGGGACCGTTCCACCTCCGTGGGCGCCTTGAACGCGTACAGACGGATGCCCTGGGGGTCGACAGCGCCGACGACGTGGCGCACGATGCCGCCTTTGCCGGCCGTGTCCATGGCCTGCAGCACGAGGAGCACGCGGCGCGGGTCGCCGGACCGGCTGTTCGCGAAGAGCATCTCCTGCAGGTCCGACAGCACGCCGGCCCCGGAGGCCAGCGCTTCATCTGCGCTGTCCTTCTCCACCCCGTCGAAGCCGGGCGTCGAGGCGGGGTCCACGCCCGCGAGCCGGAACCCCGGCGTCACCCGCAGCAACGCCCTCGGTTCCCCGGCCCAGAATTCCTGCTCACTGCGTTCAGCCACGGTGCACCCTTCGTTGCAGAATCAGTGTCCCGCAGACGCCCCGGCAAACCTAGCGAACCAGCGGAACCTCGAGGATGCTCGGCCCCGCATGCGGCGCGGTCAGCGCGCGCTCGAGGTCACTTCGGGTGGCCGCCAGACCGTATGACCAGCCGTAGGCGGCGGCGAGGTTGGCGACGTCGGCCTGCTGCGGGGTGAAGAGAACCCGGTTGATGGCGTCGGCGCGGGCGGATGCCGCCACCTCCAGACCGTCGAAAATGGTGCCGCCGCCGTCGTTGCCGACGATGATCTGGAGCCGCGGCAGCGCCTCCCCCGGGGTGAGCAAGAGCGACCCGACATCGTGCAGCAGGGTGAGGTCGCCGACCACCAGGCGGGTGACGCCGGTGGACTGCGGCGTCGGACCGGTCTGGCTGGCCAGGGCGATGCCGACGGCCGTGGCGACCGTGCCGTCGATGCCGGCCAGGCCGCGGTTGGAGTGCACGGAGATCTTCTTGCCGGGAACGCGGCGGTCGGCCACCCGCACCAACCGGGAGGCACCGAAAACGAGACGGTCGTGCGGCCAGGAGGCGCGCCAGACGGCGTCCACGAGCATGGGCCGGGTGACCGGCGCGCGCATGGCGGCCAGCTCTTCGCGGGTGATTCCGCGATCACCGATCGGGATCGATTCGCGGGCGGCTCCCGCGGCCAACAGGTGCCGGCTGGACATCACCCAGCGGCCCAGCCATTCCCGCCCCTCGGGGCTGCCGGCCGCTGCGATGGCCACGGCGTCTGGGGCGGCGGCACGGGCGAATACGCGCACCCGGTGTCCGGGGTTGAACCATTCGGTGCCGGTGGGAGCCACCACAATCGTCTCCACACCCTCGCGGACGATCATGGCAGGCACCTCACGGCTGAGCGTCGGGTGACCGAACACGACAGCGCGCTCGACCCGCCCGCCGAGGTCGGAGGCCAGCAGCAACTCGCGGTAGGCGGAGACGAGGTTCGGGCCGAACCGGGCGCCGCTGCACACCTCGGCCAGCAGCGGCCAGCCGCCGGTACGCGCGAATTCCTCGGCCTCGGGGCCGGCGCCCGTGCCGGCGATGACCACGGTACGCGGTCCGCCCGTGACCGGGAAGACCGGTTCGGTCGGGGAAGCGTCCACGACGGGCGCGGCGAGCACCGCGGCCGACTCGGCGAGTCCGACCGGGCCGGAGATCGCTTCGGGAGTCAGCGCCACCGGCGCCGACAGCGGCTCCCGGAACGCCAGGTTGAGCTGCACCGGGCCCGGATCGAGCGAGGTGGCGCCGGTGGCGGCATCCGTCGCCTGTCTGGCCAGGGCAATGGCGTCGGCGTGCTCGCCGGCCGCACCCTCCGGTGCGGGCGCATCCACGCACAGGCGCGTCGCCACACCGAACAGACCGGGCTGCACGGTGGTCTGGTTCGAACGGATGCCGCGCAGCTCGCTCGGCCGGTCGGCCGTGAGCAGGATCATGGGCACCCCCGAGTGGTGCGCCTCGAGCACCGCGGGGTGGAGGTTCGCCACGGCCGTGCCCGAGGTGCAGACGACCAGCGTCGGCCGGCCAGCCTCGACGGCTAGGCCGAGAGCGAGGAAGCCCGCGCCGCGCTCGTCGAGGCGCACGTGCAGCCGGATCAGCCCGATCCGCTCCAGTTCGGCGGCGGCCAAAGCAAGGGACTGCGACCGGGCGCCCGGGCTGAGAACCAGGTCGCGCACGCCCAGACGCACGAATTCACCCAGGAGAGAGAAGCTGAAGTCTGTGGCCGGGCTACCGCTCGACGCGATGTCAGGCATCCCGCCGGCCAGGCTGATCGCCTTCGCCCGGCTCGGATTTTTTCGGCTCGAACCCGGCCTGGCCGTTCTGGCCGGCCTGACTGCCCTTACTGCCCTGACCGGTCGTGCCGGAGGTTCCTGTCGTGTCGGTGGTTCCTGCCGCACCGAGGTCCCGGGGATCCGGAGCGTCGAGGTCGGCAAGCTCCTGCTCGAGGGCACGGAGTCGTTCTTGGTCGGACGTGGCCCGGTCCAGACCCTTGAGGAAGTCGATGTCGTCGTCGGGGGCGAACGATCGCACGATCTTACCCGTGCTGGCACGGCCGCGACCGATCAGCAGCCACAGTACCGGCCCGATCACGGGAATGAGCACGATCACGAACATCCACACCCAGCGTGGTAGCCCGCGAACCCGGGATCGTTGCAGGAGCGCGCAATCCACCAACGCATAGACGGTGAGGACGACGACGACGACTCCAAGAGCGAACCACAGGCGAACCATCCCCACAGTGTATGGCTCCCACCCGTGAGATCGGTGAGTGAGCGCACAGCCCGGCGATCTAAACTGTGACCATGAATGTTGTTCCCGCCTGGGTGTCCTATTCGGTCTTCCGCGTGCTCCTGTTCGCCGTTCCGCTCGCCGTGATGCTCTTCCTCCGGATCGAGTGGTGGCTTGCCGCGATCGCCGCCGCTGTGATCGGAGCCTCGCTCTCCTTCATCTTCTTGCGAAAGCCTCGCGAGAAGGTCGCGCTGGGCCTCTACCAGGCGCGGCACCCCGATACGGAGCCGGCGCACCCCGACGCCGTGTCCGAGGATGCTGCCCTCGACCGGGCCGATGCACGGGCGGCCGATGCCGACCTACAGCGCGAACGCGAGAGCCAGTAGCAGCCCGTAGGCCAACGCCGAGACGCTGGTCAGCTTGAGGGCCAGCACCAGTTCGGTCGAGGTCGTCGCCGTCACCGTGATCAACCCGGCCGGCACCGCCAGCAGCAGCACGAAAAACGTCAGCCAGGCCAGCGGGTAGAAGACCGCGAAGAAGGCGACGATCGCGAACGCCAGCAGCAGGAACAGGCAGAACACGACGCGCGACGCCATGCTCCCGATCAGCACCGCGAGCGTGCGTTTGCCGGATGCCCGGTCCGGCTCCAGGTCGCGCAGGTTGTTGACCATCAGCACGGCCATGGCGATCAGGCCGATCCCGACGCCGCTCAGCCAGCTTTCGGTGTTCACGGTGCCGACCTGCACATACGTGGTACCGACGGTGGCCACAAGGCCGAAGAACACGAAGACGAAGACCTCGCCGAGACCGAAGTAGCCATACGGTTTGCGTCCGCCGGTGTAGAACCAGGCCGCAATGATGGCGAGGACACCCACCAGCAGCAGCCACCACTGACCGGTCAGCACCACCAGGGTGAGGCCGGCGAGCGCGGCGAGCGCGAAGAATGCGAGGGCCACCGTGAGTACGGCACGGGGCTGGGCGGATCCGCCGCCGGTCAGCCGGGCCGGGCCGATCCGGTTGGCGTCAGTGCCGCGGATACCGTCGGAATAGTCGTTGGCGTAGTTCACGCCGATCTGCAGGCACAGGGCCACGATCAGGGCGAGCACCGCTCGTACCGGATGGAAGACGCCGGGGCCGCTCACGACGATCGCCGCACCGGTGCCGAGGGCCACCGGTGCGATAGCCAGCGGGAGGGTGCGCAGGCGTGCTCCGGAGACCCAGTCTCCTGCCGTGGCCGGTCCGGTTCGCGCCGGGCCGCGGCCGGCGGGGGCGTTCCGCCGGGCCGGGTTGCCCGACCTCCCGTTCCGGGCCGCCGAAGAGGTCGCTGCCGAGGGATTCAATCGCTGTTGTGAGGGCCTGACCGGCCGCGCTCCGTGTGCCACGCCTTCATAGTACGTGCCGGTGGCTCGGTGGCTCGGTAGCTCGGCAGCTCAGAGATCGGCGAGCATCCGGCCCAGGGCAAGACGGTCGGGTTTGCCGGTGGAAAGCTGCGGGATCGACGCGACCCGCACGAGGCACGCGGGCCTGGCCGCCTTGCCCAGCACGGATGCCACGGCTTCCCCGATTCTCTCGAGGGAGTCCTCGGGGAGGCCGGCCGCACCGGGTTCCGCCGGCACGACCAGCACCGGGACCTGGCCCCACGTGACGTCGGGCCGCCCCACCGCCACGGCCTCGCCGAAGCCCGGCAGCGACCGGACGACCCGCTCGACCGCGTCGAGCGACACCTTCTCGCCGCCGGAGATGATCACGTTGTCGGCTCGCCCGAGCACGCGCACGAGGCCCGTCGCGGCATCCACCTCGCCCAGGTCACCCGTGCGGTACCAGCGTCCCCCGTGCACCTCGAGGAAGCGATCACTGGTGCGCAGGGGGTCACCGAGGTACCCCTCGGCGAGCACGGAGCCCGCGATCTCCAGCTGCCCATCGACCACGCGCACCTCGGAGTCGCCGATCGGGGTGCCGTTGTAGACACAACCGCCGGAAGTTTCCGACGAGCCGTAGGTGGCGAACACGTGCAGGTCGAGGTCGACGGCCCGCTCGGCGAGCAGCGACGGCAGCGCCTGGCCGCCGACCAGAATGCCGTCGAAGCGGCGTAGCACGGCCAGCAGATGAGGGTCGTCTGCGGCCGCGGCGACCAGCCGGGCCAGCTGCACCGGGACCAGGGCGGTGAACCGCAGCGGTTCGGTGAGGCGCCCGGCTGAGGCGGCGAACACGGCCGGGTCGAAGTGGCCGCTCGGCAGCACGACGGGGACGGTGTCGGCCACGATCGAGCGCACGAGCACCTGCACCCCGGCGATGTAATGCACGGGCAGGGCCAGCAGCCACTGACCGGAGCCGCCGAGGCGCACGCTGGAGGCGGCGGCGCTGCTCAGCAGGGCGTCGGTGCTGAGCATCACGCGCTTGGGCACATCCGTCGATCCGGACGTCTCGATCACCACGGCCACCTGACGGGGCACGCGCAGCAGGCTCAGCCGCCCGGCGGCCTCCTGCCGGCCGGGTACCGGCAGCACGGCGTCGCCGGTGTCGGCCAGCGCGAGGCGCAACGGGGTCATCAGGTCGAGCGGGTCACGGACCGGCACCACCCTCAGCCGACGGAACATGGTCGCCTAGAACTGCCAGTCGTAGGGACCCCAGTCGGGGTCGCGCTTCTCCAGGAACGCGTCACGCCCCTCGACCGCCTCGTCGGTGCCGTAGGCCAGGCGGGTGGCCTCCCCGGCGAACACCTGCTGGCCGACCAGGCCGTCGTCCACGGCGTTGAAAGCGAATTTCAGCATCCGGATGGCGGTGGGCGACTTGGTCAGGATCGTGCGGGCCCAATCCAGCGCCTCCACCTCGAGTTCGCCGTGCGGCACCACGGCGTTCACGGCCCCTATCTCGAAGGCGCGCTGCGCGGAGTACTCGCGGGCCAGGAAGAACACTTCCCTCGCGGTCTTCTGCCCCACCTGGCGGGCGAAGTAGGCGCTGCCGTAGCCGGCGTCGAAGGAGCCGACGTCGGCATCCGTCTGCTTGAACTTGCCGTGCTCGGCGCTGGCGATGCTGAGGTCGCAGACCACATGCAGGGAGTGCCCGCCGCCGGCCGCCCAGCCGGGGATGACCGCGATGACAACCTTGGGCATGAACCGGATCAGCCGCTGCACCTCGAGGATGTGCAGTCGGCCGCCGCGTGCCGTGTCGATCCCGGACGCGGTCTCTCCCTCGGCGTACTTGTAGCCATCCCGGCCTCGGATGCGTTGGTCCCCGCCCGAGCAGAACGCCCAACCGCCGTCCTTCGGGCTGGGTCCGTTGCCGGTCAGGAGCACCACCCCGATGTGCGGGTTGACGCGCGCGTCCTCGAGGGCGGCGTGCAGTTCGTCGACGGTGTGCGGGCGGAACGCGTTCCGCACCTCGGGCCGGTTGAACGCCACCCGGGCGATCCTCCCAGTCACGTCGTGGTGGTACGTGACGTCGGTGAGGCGGTCGAAGCCCGCGACTTCCTGCCACTGGGTCGGGTCGAAGATTTCGGAAACCTGTTCGATCATGCACCCAGCCTACGCGGGCCTGCGGCGCCGGAATGCGGCTGGCCATGGGCCTCTCGGAAGCTGGTTGGCATCCCCGTTTGAGCGGCAAAGTCAAGCCCCTTGAGGCCGTCGTTTCCACCCTGTGTACTGAGTTATTGAAAAATACTCGGAGGCAGTGATGGCCGACAATGGCACACGAAAAACGATCCCCACCCCACCCGCGAGAAATATCGGGATCAACGAACTCTCCCCCACGGAATGGCGCATCAGCGACCGGATGATCGCGGACGGCGATCCGGCCGCCTTGGTCGGCTTCATCCAGCGCGTGGACGACGCCTTCGAAGTGACGGATTTCGGCCGCCCCCCGGGAGCGAGCGTACTTCTCATCCTTTGACCGCGCCACGGTCAGTCTCGCCCTCCGTCCGGCACCCAGCGGAACGGCACTGCGATGAGCACGGCCACGCAAGAGACCCAGCCCCCGGAGCGCTCAAGCTCCCGACCGCCACCGGCCGCGAATCAGCCCCCGACCCCGGCGTCAGCGTCAGCGTCAGCGTCAGCGAATTTCACCTCCGCTCCGTCGACCGCTCCCTCCCGCTACAGCACATCGACGGATGCCTTCGGCGACTACCTGCGCCGCATCGGCAGGGGCCCCTGCTCACCGCCATCGACGAGGTGACCCTCGCGCAGCGCATCGAGGTCGGGCTGTTCGCCGTCGAAAAATTGTCCCACGGAGTCGACGACCCGTCCTTGGCCCGCGAGCTGGCCTGGCTTGCCCATGACGGCCGCCGCGCGAAGAACCACTTCATCGAAGCGAATCTGCGCCTGGTGGANACCACTTCATCGAAGCGAATCTGCGCCTGGTGGACAGCATCGCCAAGCACTACTCCGGACGCGGAATGCCCATCATGGACCTCGTGCAGGACGGCAACATCGGCCTCGTCCGCGCCGTCGAAAAATACGACTTCATGACCGGCTACAAATTCTCCACCTACGCCACCTGGTGGATCCGCCAAGCCGTCCACCGCGGCATGGCCCAGCCCGAGAAGCACGCCATGCTCACCATTCGGGCTTCGGACATCGTTTTCTACATGCGCGCCCTGCCGCCGCGGGAGCGGTCGATCCTGATGTCCCGGTTCGGTCTCGACGGGGGCGCGCCCCAGACGCTGGACCAGATCGCCGTCGTTCAGGGCGTGACCCGGGAACGGGTGCGCCAGATCGAGAAGCGCGCACTGGCCCTGCTGAAGGTCCCCCGACTCGAGCGGTACCTGCGGGACTGAACCTCGGCCGTTCCCACTGAACGGAGCGTAGCGGTGCTGGCGACTTCACGCTATCCTCGGCTAAAACTTTGATATCGGGGGATATATGGGCAAGCTCACGTACAACTCGTCTCTGACAGCAGATTTCGACGACCGGGTCCTCGCCCATATCCAGGTCGTCATCGGGGCGAAGTTGCGACGCGGCGAGTGTTTCTATTTCACGTGGCGAGACGACCCCCAGGGCGGCGACGGCCGCAGCACGATCTGGCTGCATCCCGCGATACCCCTGGCCTACAAGTATTTCGGCGGGCGCTCCCCCAGCCTCAACCGCGAATGGATCGAAGCCCTCATGCTTTCGGCCAATTCCTCCGGGGGCCTCCAGCTCGTGCCGGAACCACATTGACCCGCGACAGTATTGGTGAAGGACGAATCGTGATCCGAGTCGATATTGTCTACGGCGGCGCGGAGTACTCGTTGGGCGGCCGGTCGTTGGAGTCCATCCAGACCGAGGTTGAGACCGCGTTCCTGGCTGGGAAGCCCTACTGGCTGCGGGTGAACAGTGGCGGCGGGCGCTTCGAAGACGCCTACCTGCTGATCGCGCCGGGCATCCCCTTCGCAATTCTCAACGTCAAACCGCACAACGGCCCGGACATCGATCTCGAGGTGGACGGGGCGTTCAACCAGGACGTGCTCTGACCTGACTGGCGTTCCCCGCCTGACCGGCGTTCCCCGGGAGAGCCCCCGGCTGGCACACTGGGAACATGCTGCCACCACTTGCTGAGTTGCTCAGAACTGCCCGCGTCGTCGCCCTGCCTCTGGCGACGCGGTTTCGCGGACTCGACACCCGCGAGGCCCTGCTCGTGGAGGGACCGGAAGGCTGGGCGGAATTCTCCCCGTTCGCCGAATACGACGACGCGGAGGCTGCCACCTGGCTGCGGGCCGCCCTCGATTTCGGTTGGCAGGCCACGCCGCCCCTGCTTCGGGAACGCATCCCCGTGAACGCGACGGTGCCGGCGGTCACCGCCGACGAGGTCGCCGGCGTGCTCGCCCGGTTCCCCGGCTGCCGCACCGCCAAGGTGAAGGTCGCCGACCCCGGTCAGACCCTCGTCGACGACGTGGCACGCGTGCGCATGGTTCGCCGTGTGCTCGGGCCGGAGGGGCGCATTCGTGTCGACGCGAACGGTCTGTGGAACGTCGATGAGGCGGAGCACGCCATCCACGCCCTCAACGAGTTCGACCTCGAATACGTGGAGCAGCCCTGCGCCACCATCAAGGAACTCGCCGAGATCCGCCGCCGCACCGGCTACCTCGACGTCGGCGTCGCCGCCGACGAAAGCGTACGCCGCGCCAAGGACCCGCTGCTGGTGGCCCGCACGGGTTCGGCCGACATCCTCGTGATCAAGGCCGCGCCGCTCGGCGGAATCCGCGCCGCCCTGGCGCTGATCAACCAGACCGGGCTGCCCGCCGTGGTCTCAAGCGCCCTCGACACCTCGGTCGGCATCTCGATGGGCGCCCACCTGGCCGCCGCGATTCCGGAACTCAACTTCGACTGCGGACTCGGCACGGCGTCGCTCCTTGCCGCGGATGTCACCACCGACCCGCTGCTGCCGGTCGACGGCGGCATCCCGGTGCGTCGGGTGACCCCCGACCCGCAGCTGCTGGAGCGTTACGCAGCCGCGGACGACCGGCGTGACTGGTGGCTGGCCCGCCTGACCCGCTGCTACGCGCTACTCACCGACTGAACCAATTCGACGGAGATTCTGCGCAAGAAGAGGGTTTTCGGCCTGTTTGGCGGCGATCCGGCCGAAATCTCCGTCGAATTCGTTAGGAGCGAGGACCCCTGGTCTAGAGGCCGGAGTAGGAGTGCAGGCCCTTGAAGAAGACGTTGACGATGCCGAAGTTGAACATGACGGCGGCGAAGCCGATGATCGACAACCAGGCGGACCGTGATCCGCGCCAGCCACGGGTCGCGCGGGCGTGGATGTAGCCCGCGTAGAGGGTCCAGATGATGAACGTCCAGACCTCCTTGGTATCCCAGCCCCAGTAGCGACCCCAGGCCTGTTCGGCCCAGATCGAGCCGGCCATGAGGGTGAAGGTCCACAGGATGAAGCCGATGATGGTGACCCGATAGGCCAGGTTCTCCAGCGTGGCCGCCGACGGCAGGGTGGCCAGGAACCGCAGCCGACCGCTCTTCGCGGACGCGAGGAGCGACTCACGCCGGAACTGGAGGAGTTGCACGGTCGAGAGGGCGAACCCGAGTGCGAAGAAGCCGGTGCCTAGCGAGGCGACGAAGACGTGAATGACCAACCAAGCCGACTGCAGGGCCGGCGGCAGGGGCGCGACCTCGACGTAGAAGCGCAGCGCCGCGATGCCGAGAAGCACCAGCACCATGCCGGTGACGAAGGTGCCGAGGAAGCGCAGGTCGGCGCGGGTCAGCACGATCAGGAACACCGAGACGATCAGCAGGGTGCCCGTCATCGCGAACTCGTACATGTTCGCCCACGGGACGCGCTCGGCGGCCACGCCGCGGAGCACCGCCGACACCAGGTGGATCAGCCACGCCAGCACGGTGAGCGAGACGCCCACCCGCAGGCTGGCCGAGCGGCCGTAGGGGGTGACCGCGTCGTTCGCGATGCGAGCGCTGATGCGGGTGAGGGTGGTGGTTGCGCCCGCCGCGCCGGCCGCTTCCGCGCGCGCAGATTCGGCCCGGCGCACCTGTGCGTCTGCCGCCGTGGCGGAGGTGACCGCCGCGGAGCGCTTGGCCAGGTCGAAGGAAAAGGCGATGAACGCGAGGGCGTAGACCGCCATGGCCGAGTAGAGGCTCAGAATGGAGAGCTCGTTGAGATTCACGATGACAGCCTATTTCTGTTCGGATGCCGGGGTGGCCGATTGGGAGGATAACAGCAGGTCCGTGTGCCGATCGGCGAGGTCGCTGACGGCGGATTCCAGGGTCGGGTCCTCGCCCCGGGCTAGACCCGCGTATTCGAGGCGCAGCGAGCCGTCCTGCTCCGGCACGGCCTTCACCCAGACCCGCCGACGTGGCACGAACAGTGACGTCAGCAGGCCGAGCAGGGCCAGAACGGCGAAGGACAGCACCCAGAGCTGGGTGGGGTCGTGGTGGATGTCGAACGAGGCAAACCGCAGCACCGAACCAGAGAAGTCCCCGTTCTGCGCCCCCGGGTTGGCGTCGTCGAAAGTGACGGA
This sequence comes from Cryobacterium sandaracinum, assembly GCF_004403415.1. Lineage (NCBI taxonomy): Bacteria > Bacillati > Actinomycetota > Actinomycetes > Micrococcales > Microbacteriaceae > Cryobacterium > Cryobacterium sandaracinum. Next base: position 21,936 of record NZ_SOGO01000044.1, on the reverse strand, counting down.
CCCGAGGCCGTTCGGCAGTTCCCGGGTTTCCCCCGGCTTCAACTCGATCGACTCCACGCCGGTCTTGCCCCCGGTGAGCTGGGTCATCTTGTCGATGTCGAGCGAGTAGACCGACGTCGGCACGCCCGCGTCGAGCCCCAGGTCTCCCGAGTAGACGTTGAGGGTCAGCAGCGGGTATTCGAGGTCAGGGAAGGAGGAGAAGAAGGCCCCCGAATCCGCGGTGGCCTGGGTCGGGTAGAAGAAGCCGATCATGCCGAGTTGCTCGGCGAGCCCGTCGGGAACCTTGATCACGCCGAGGGAGGTGAGGTTGGCATCCTGCGGCAGGAACGGCACAGAGTCGGTGAAGACGACCACCCCGTTCGGGTCCTTTACGGTGAGGGTGGGGGCGTAGCCGTTGCCGAGCAGGTAGACGTCGGTGCCGCCGGTGCGGGCCGGCCCGTTCACCTTCACCTGACTGGCCTCTGCGGCCTCACCCCGCGGGGTGATGGTGACCTCTGCTGTGAAGTCGATCGGCTGGCCGTAGGCCTTGAGGTTCTCCTCCTCGTAGGTGACGTCGAAGTTGTCGAGGGTGAGTTTATAGGGCGTGAGGCTGGTGTCGTTGAAGAACCGGCCGGGGTTGAACGAGTCGTAGGCCAGCAGGGTGTTCACGAAGGTCTGCCCTTCGACCAGTACACGTTGGCCGCTGAACCCGAAGCCGCCACCGAAACCGACGGTGATCAGGATGCCGACCAGGGCGAAGTGGAAGACCAGGTTGCCGGTTTCACGCAGGTAGCCGCGTTCGGCCGAGACCGAGGTCTCCCCGCGATTCTCGAAGACGGCCGCCCGGTAGCCGCTGGTCTTCAGAAGCCTGCGGGCGGACTCGACGGCGGCCTGGGCATCCGTGCCGGCCGGAGCGATGCGCGCCGTGAAGCCGGCCAGCCGGGACAGGCGGGCGGGGGTGCGCGGCGGCTTGGCCCGCAGCGCGAGGTAGTGGTGCTTGGTGCGCGGGATGACGCACCCGATCAGCGAGATGAACAGCAGCAGGTAGATGGCCGAGAACCACGCCGACGAGTAGACGTCGAACGCCTGAACCGTGTCGAGCAGCGGTGCGAGGTCGGGGTTGTCGGCGAAGTACTGGGTAACCCCGTTCGGGTCGGAGCTGCGCTGGGGTACCAGGGATCCCGGCACGGCGGCGATCGCGAGAAGCAGCAGAAGGAACAGCGCGGTGCGCATGTTCGTCAGCTGGCGCCAGAACCAGCGCAGCCAGCCTGCGAAGCCGAGGTGCGGTTGCACGATTCCCGCGGAGGCCGGGGCGTCGTAATGGTCAGATGGCCGGGACATAACTTCCGATCGTTCCTTGCAGGTCGAGGAGCCAGGCGTTCCACACGCCACTGACCATGAGCACGCCGATGAGAACGAGGAGGAGACCGCCAGACAGGTTGATAGCCCTGACGTGCCGTTTCAGGAAGGAAACGGCTCCGGTCGCCCAGCTGAGGCCGAGCGCGATGAGAAGGAACGGGATGCCCAGCCCGAGCGCGTAGAACAGGGCCAGCAGTCCCCCCTGCCAGGGAGAGCCCGTGGTCAGGCTGAGAGAGTTGATGGCCGTGAGCGTGGGGCCGGTGCAGGGGGTCCAGCCCACGGCGAAGACCGCGCCGAGCAGAGGAGCGCCGGCCAGGCCCATCCCCGGTCTCCAGGTTGCCTTCACGCTGCGCTGCGCGAAACCGAACTGGCCGACGAACACCAGGCCGAGCAGGATTACCACGACGCCGGCGATGCGGGTGATCGCATCTCGATACTGGTTCAGCCAGAATCCGGCAACCCCGAAAATGACACCGGTGAGCACGAAGACGAGGGTGAAGCCGAGGATGAACAACAGGACCCCGAGCAGCAGACGGTTGCGGCCCCGGCGGTCGCCGCGCGCGGGGGTCGAGCTGCCGTCGGTGAAGCCGCCGATGTAGGCCAGGTAGCCGGGCACGAGCGGGAGGATGCAGGGAGAGGCGAACGAGACGAGCCCGGCCAGCACGGCGATGGGAATGGCCAGGTAGAGCTGGCCGCTGAAGACGATCTCGCCGAAGGGGTTGTCCACGCCTACGAATCCTCGGCGATCGCGTCGCGCACGAGAGTTTCGAGGATGGAGGGCTCCGAGATCGCACCGAGGATGCGGGCCGCGACCCGGCCTGACCGGTCGAGCACCAGCGTGGTGGGAACGGCGTTGGGCGGGATGCTGCCGCTGAACGCGAGCTGCATGCTCCCGTTGTCGACGTCCATCACCGACGGGTAGGTGATGCCGAAGCTCTCGTTGAACGCGGTCGCGTTCGCGGCCTGGTCCCGCACGTTGACGCCGACCCAGTGGGCGTCCGTGCCGGCGAATTCCTCGTTGAGTTTTTGCAGGGCCGGGGCTTCCGCCCGGCAGGGCGCGCAGCTGGCGTACCAGAAGTTGACCACGACGACCTCGCCGGCGTAGTCCTCGCTGGAGAGCGGGTCGCCGTTTTCGTCGGCGCCGCTCCAGGAGATGGGATCGCCGCGCTCGGCGGCCGGGATCTCGGTCCAGCTGCCGTCACCGGCGATGAAGCCCTTACTGCTGCCCTCGCGGTACTGTTCGGCGAGCGGGTCGGCGGAGCAGCCGGTCAGCAGTAGCGCCACGGCAACCAGAGCGGTGACGGCGGCGCGGGGACGGAGGTTCATACGGCTCCTACGTCCGAGGCGCCGACCTGCAGCGACAGGGCAGGGTTGGAGTAGCCGGTCTCGTCGGGGAAGCCGCCGGGCCAGGACAGGGTTGTGATGCTCGACAGGTCGCAGCGGCGTTTGCGCGGGTCGTGCGGCAAACGCTGCCGGGCCAGGGCGCGGTGCACCATCCAGATCGGAAGCTGGTGGCTGACGAGCACGACGTCGCCCTCGTCGACCGAGTTGCGGGCATCCTCGATCGCGGCGAGCATGCGCTTCGCGATCGAGTCGAACGGTTCGCCCCAGCTGGGACGCAGCGGGTTGATCAGCGCGTGCCAGCTGCGGGGATCGCGCAAAGCCCCGCCCGTGCCCCGCATCCGTTTGCCCTCGAAGAAATTGGTCGGCTCGATGATGCGCGGGTCGATGTCGACCGGAAGGGTGAAGGCAGCCGCGATCGGAGCGGCCGACTCCTGCGCACGCTGCAGCGGTGAGGAGATGATGCGGGCGACGGGGCGCCCGCGCTCCACCAGATCGGCGGCAGCCGCCTCGGCCATCTGGGCCCCCAGATCGGAGAGGCGGAATCCGGGCAGGCGTCCGTACAGAACGCACTCGGGATTGAAAACCTCACCGTGCCGCACGAGATGTACCTGTCTGGCTACCACTCTCCCAGTCTACGGAGGGGGCACCCGCGAATACGCCGAGAGCCGTGCGGCTAAACTTGACCGGTGACTGAGCGCATAATGATCAAGAACCTGGCCGCCCTCGACAACGGACCCGTGACGGTGTCCGGGTGGGTCGACACCGTCCGAGACCAGAAGAAGGTGCAGTTCGTCGTGCTGCGCGACGAATCCGGCGCGGTGCAGCTCGTGAACCCGCGCACTACGGATGCCGACGGCATTGTCGTCGCCGACGAACCGGCCACCACCATCTCCACCCTGTCGCAGGGCAGCTTCGTCACCGTCACCGGTGAGCTCAAGCACGACGAGCGCGTCAAGCTCGGCGGCATCGAAATCAAGCTCGCGACCCTCGAGGTCGTCACGGTCGCCATCCCCGAGACCCCGATCGCGGCCGACTCCAATCTGGACAAGCGCCTCGACTGGCGCTTCATCGATCTGCGCCAGCCCAAGCAGAACCTGATCTTCCGCCTCCAGACCACGTTCGAGCACGCACTGCGCACGTACTGGATCGACAATGACTTCATTGAGCTGCACACCCCGAAGCTGATGGCCAGCGCGAGCGAGTCCCGCGCCGAGCTGTTCGAGGTGGAGTACTTCGACACCAAGGCCTACCTCGCGCAGAGCCCGCAGTTCTTCAAGCAGATGGCCCAGGCCGCCGGCTTCGGCAAAATCTTCGAGGTCGGACCGGCGTTCCGCGCCGACCCGTCGTTCACCAGCCGTCACTCCACCGAGTTCACCAGCGTCGACTCCGAGATCAGCTGGATCGACAGCCACGAAGACGTCATGCAGCTGCACGAAGAGCTGCTTGTCGCCGGATTCACGGCCGTCAAGGAGAAGCACGGCGACGAGGTCCTGGCCCTCTTCGGGGTCGAGGTCACCGTGCCCAGTACACCGTTCCCGCGCATCCCGCTGGCCGAGGCCAAGGAGATCGTCAAGACCCGCGGCTACGAGGTCCCGCGCGATGACGACGACATGGACCCCGAAGGCGAACGCCGGATCGCCGCCTACGTGCGCGAGACCTTCGGCCACGAGTTCGTCTTCCTCACCGACTACGCCTCAAGCATCCGGCCGTTCTACCACATGCGCCACGAGGGCGACGCGAGCATCACCAAGAGCTATGACCTGATCTTCAACGGCACCGAGATCTCCACTGGAGCGCAGCGCGAGCACCGCATCGACATTTTGGTCGAGCAGGCCAAGGAGAAGGGCGTCGACCCCGAGGAGATCGAGGGCTACCTCGACTTCTTCCGCTACGGCGTTCCGTCGCACGGCGGGTTCGGCATGGGCCTCGCCCGGGTGCTCATGCTGATGCTGCACCAGGCCAGCATCCGCGAGGTCACCTACCTGTTCCGCGGCCCGACGCGCCTCGAGCCGTAGCCGAACGGGCCGTAGCCGAACGGTCAGACGGCGACATCGACGGCCATCCTCGACGATACGACGGAACGGATGAAGGTTCCCGCCGCCTGGTGGGCGGGGTGCACCTGGTAGCGGTTGACGGCGTCCAGGTCGTCAAAGTCGGCGATCAGCACGACGTCCCAGTTGGAGCCGCCGGCGACGTCGAAACCCACCTGCAGCGAGCGGATCTCGTCGACGACGCCCACGAGCCCTTCCAGGCGGACCGCGATCCCGGCCGCGGCGGCGGCCTTCTGAACCGGGTCGGCCGGGGCTAGTTGCCAGGAGACGATGTGCCGGATCATTGCACGGCCAGAAGCGCCGTGCGCAGCCGCAGTGGATCGATGCGCCAGTAATTGTGCACCTTGCCGTTGAGCAGGAGCACCGGGATGTCCTCGACGTACAGGGCGTGCAGCTCGGCGTCGTCGAGAATCGAGCGTTCTTCGAGCACGATGTCGGGGGCGGACGGGTCGTCGGCGAGTTTGGTCACGACGCTGTCGACCAGATCCCGGGCGTCATCGCAGAGGTGACAACCGGGCTTGCCGATCAGGGTGAGGAGTGCAGTAGCCATTGCTCCAGCCTATGCTGGCCCGCCGACGCAATACGCAACTAGACTTGACCGCACATATGTCCGAAGACACCATCGCCCCCGCAATCGCGTTCTTCGACGTGGACAACACCCTCCTGCGCGGCGCCAGCCTGTACCACCTCGGTGTGGGTGCCTGGCGGCGACGACTGGTCACCGGCCGGGACCTGCTCTCCTTCGCCTGGAAACAGGCCCGATTCCTCTACGTCGGCGAAAACAGGATGCACCTCGCGAGCATCCGGGAGCGCGCGCTGGAAGTGGTCGTGGGCTACAGCCGGGACGAACTCGTCGCGCTCAGCACGGAGATCTTCGACGCCCGCCTCTTGCAGCGGCTCTGGCCGGAAACGGTCGCCGTCGCCCGTGCGCACCTCAAGGCCGGGCGCGAGGTCTGGCTCGTCTCCGCGACCGCCCAGGAGGTGGCCGACGTCATCGCCGAACGGCTGGGCCTCACGGGCGCGCTCGGTACCCGGCTCGAGGCCGTCGACGGAATTTTCACCGGCCGCCTCACCGCGGGTGTCTGCCACGGTGTCAGCAAGGCCGTCGCCGCCAACGCCCAGGCAGAGCGCAGCGGCGTCGACCTGGCCGTCTGCTGGGCCTACTCCGACTCCCACAACGACATTCCGTTGCTGGACCTGGTCGGCAATCCGGTGGTCGTGAATCCGGATGCCACGCTCCGCCGCTATGCCGCAGCCCGCCACTGGCCGGTGATGATCCTCAAACGCGGCAGCATCAAGGCCGCCACCCGGACAAGCAAAAAGCGCTAGACCCCAGGGGCCTAGCGCTTACGCCGGTAGCTATTACAAACGGTCCAGAACCGTCTACTTCTTATTGCGACGCTGGTGGCGAGTCTTACGAAGCAGCTTGCGGTGCTTCTTCTTCGCCATACGCTTGCGTCGCTTCTTGATTACAGAACCCACACGGACCTCACAAAAGAATTGGTTTCGCCGCGGGATTCGCGACAGACACGGTAGATATCAGTCTACCGGAAAAACAACACTCTCCTACGCGGTGTGCGCATTCGGGAGCTCAAGCGCCGCCGACTAGTCAATTCTCCGCCATTTTCGGGGCTTCGCATCTTTGACCGCATGCGCCATTTGGTACGATGTCTCCGCAAAGGCCTTTCCGATGGCCGCGGCGAATGCCCGCTGTTCCACCTTCAAGCCCTCGGTCTCCTCGGTCAGCTCCTCGACGGTGGCGTCGAAGTCGACGCTGAGGAAGGGAATCAGCCAGTCTTCGATTTCCTCAAGCGGCGCGTAGTCAAGATGGTAATACCGGTGCTGACCGGCTTCTCTCACGCCCACCAGGCCCGCTTCGCGCAGCACCTTCAGGTGCTTCGAGATGGTTGGCTGGCTCAGGCCGAGCTTGTCGACGATGTCAGACACGCTCAGCTCTCCGCCGGCCGTGTTCGATTGGTTGTATCGCTCGAGGAGAATGCGTAGAATTTCGCGTCGGGTCGAATCCGCCACCACGCCGAAGATGTCTGCCATGCCTCAAGGCTACTCATTCCCGGTGGGGGATACCATGTCGACGGCCGTTCGTCGCGAGCAAGTCGGAGGTTTCAGTGCAGACACGGATGGCGGATTCCGCCTTCGCACCGCGTCCCACCAGTTGGTACGCCTGGTTGCGAGACTCAGTGGACGGTCTGGTCCGCAGCTCGCCGTCCCGATTCGCCATCCTCGTTTTCACCGCGCTGGTCCTGGTGTTCACCCTCCTGTTCTCCCTGCCCATCGCCACGGCAGACCGCATCGTCACCCCGCTGCACGACGCCCTCTTCACCGCGGTGTCGGTGATCTGCGTGACCGGCCTAGCGACGGTGGACATGGCCACGCACTGGTCGGCCTTCGGCAATGTCCTGGTGGTGGTCGGCGTCAATATCGGCGGGGTCGGCGTGCTGACCCTCGCCTCCCTGATGGGAATGGTCATTTCCCGGCGCCTGGGCCTGCGCGCCCGGCTGATGGCCGCCAGTGACACGAACCCCTCTCGCATCCATGCCGGACCGGTCAATGAAGGACAGGCCGTTCGCCTGGGCGAGGTCGGCAACCTGCTCGTGACGGTCGCGATCAGCGCCTTCGTAATCGAGCTGGTCGTGGCTATCCTGCTCTTTCCGCGTTTCCTCGCGGTCGGGACACCTGTCGGCGAGGCGCTCTGGCAGAGCGTGTACTACGCGGCCATGGCGTTCACCAACAGCGGCTTCTCCCCCAACGTCGGAGGTTTGGCCCCGTTCGCCAGCGACTACTGGTTCCTCAGCGCCTTGATGGTGGGCGCCTTCCTCGGCAGCCTGGGTTTCCCGGTGATCTACGCCCTCGCCCGGGGCTGGCATAGCCCCAGACGCTGGTCGCTGCACGTGAAACTGACCCTCTTCACGACCGTGGTGCTGCTCGTGGCCGGCGTTGCCGTGTACATCGCGCTCGAATTCGACAACCCGAAGACGTTCGGGTCGCTGAACGTGGGCGACACGATCTTCCAGTCGCTCTTCCTGTCGATGATGACCCGGTCCGGCGGCTTCGCGACCATCGACATCAGCGACCTGCAGGGGGCGAGCCTGCTCGCCACGGACATGCTGATGTTCATCGGCGGCGGCTCCGCGTCGACCGCCGGCGGCATCAAGGTGACGACCCTGGCCATCCTCTTCCTCGCCGCCTTCGCCGAGGCCAGCGGACGAAGCCAGATGGAAGCGTTCGGCCGCCGGATCCCCAGCGACATCCTGAGGCTCGCGGTCAGCGTGGTGCTGTGGGGCGCCACGACGGTTGCCGTGTCCAGCATCCTGATCCTGCAGATCTCCAAGGCGCCGTTCGACCAGGTGCTCTTCGATGTGATCTCCGCGTTCGCCACCTGCGGCCTGTCGACGGGCCTGACCGGCGAACTGCCTCCGGCCGGAGTGTATGTGCTGGCGGCAACCATGTTCATGGGCAGGGTTGGTACAGTGACCCTCGCGGCTGCCCTCGCCGCGAGCCAGAGCAGGCAGTTGTTCTCCCGTCCGGAAGAGAGACCCATCGTTGGCTGACCGCTTCAAACACGACGCACCGGTGCTCGTGATCGGCCTCGGCCGGTTCGGCGCGGCCACCGCGGGGCAACTCGACCGGCTCGGACGGGATGTGCTCGCCGTCGACGACAGCGCGGTCCTCGTGCAGAAGTGGTCCGAACGCGTCACGCACGCGGTGCAGGCCGACGCCACCTCCCTGGAAGCGCTTCGCCAGATCGGCGCGCAGCAATTCTCGATCGCCGTCTGCGCCGTCGGCTCGTCCGTCGAGGCCAGTGTGCTGATCGCGGCGAATCTGGTCGACCTCGGGATCCCGCAGATCTGGGCGAAAGCGATCTCCAAGTCGCACGGCACGATCCTCGAGCGCATCGGGGTGAACCACGTCGTCTTCCCGGAGGCACAGGCAGGCGAACGCCTGGCGCACCTCGTCTCCGGACGCCTGCTCGACTTCATCGAATTCGACGACGACTTCGCCCTGGTCAAGATGATCCCGCCCAAGCCGATCCGGGGCCTGAACCTGACCGAATCCGGGCTGCGCCGCAAGTACAACGTCACCGTGGTCGGCGTGAAGAGCCCCGACCGCCCCTTCACCTACGCCACCGAGAAGACGGTCATCACCGACCAGGACCTGATCATCGTCTCCGGCACCGAGTCCGACATCGAGCGGTTCGCGTCGCTGGAGTTCTAGGGGCCTGGAGTTCTCATGGCCTGGAGTTCTAGTGGCCGGCGAGTTCGCGGGCCCGGGCGAGTGCGGCATCCGTCGCCCGGTCGAACAGGTCCTTGATCCCGCCCTTTTCCAGCTCCCACACGGCACGCTCGGTGGTGCCGCTCGGGCTTGTGACCTGGCGGCGCAGTTCCGTCGGGGACAGGTCGGATGCCACCAGCAGGCTCGTCGCACCGAGGAAGGTGCCGTTCACCATGACCGCGGCCTCCTCCGGGGTGAAACCCTTGGCGATCGCCGTGGCGGTGAGCTGCTCGATCAGGTAGAAAACGTAGGCCGGACCTGACCCGGAGATGGTGCTGAGGGCATCGAGCTTCTCCTCCGGCACGACCAGGACGTCGCCGACGGTGCCGAAGAGGGACCTCGCGAGCTCGAGATCGGTGTCGCTGGACCGCGTGCCGGCGCTCAGCCCGGTGACGGCCTTGCCGACGAGGGCCGGCGTGTTCGGCATCGAGCGGATGACCGACACGGATTCGGGCAGCGACGCCTCGAACGTGGCAATGGTGACGCCGGCGGCGACACTTATGACGAGCGTGCCCGGTTCGAGACTGTCGGCGATCTCGGCCAGCAGGTCGAGGACCATGACGGGCTTCACAGCGACGATCACGATGCGCGCGCCGGCGACGGCCTTGCGGTTGGCCGTGGGCTCGTCGGCGGTGGCCCAGGCGGTGACGCCGGGGATTCCTGCGAGTTCGTCGGCCTTCGCCGTGGAGCGGTTGGTTGCCCGGATGCCGCCCAGAACGGTCACATTCGGGTTCAGCAGCCCGGTCAGAACGGCCCTCGCCATCGATCCGGCGCCGAGGAACGCGATGGCGGGCAGTGTGGTGGTTGCAGTCGAAGTCATCCGACGAGTCTACTTTCGCCCCCTGTGCCGGGTCCGTCTGGTGTGCATTCTAGGATTGCCCCATGAGCACTTCTGGCGGGAACAAAGCAATCGTGGCGGCACTCCTCGCCAATCTGGGGATCGCGATCACGAAATTCGTGGCCTGGGCATTCTCCGGTTCCTCCTCGATGCTCGCCGAGGGCGTGCACTCCCTGGCCGACTCCGGAAATCAGGTGCTTCTGCTCGTCGGCGGTCGCAAGGCCAAGCAGGAAGCCGACAAGGAGCATCCATTCGGCTACGGCCGGGAACGCTACGTCTACGCGTTCGTGGTGTCGATCATCCTGTTCTCCGTCGGCGGCGTCTTCTCCCTTTACGAGGGTGTGCGGAAGCTGCAGGACCCGCACCCGCTCGACGTGCCGTGGCTGCCCATCGTGGTGCTGCTGGTCGCCATGGGCCTCAAGTCCTTCTCACTTCGCACCGCCATCCAGGAATCGAACCTCGTGCGCGGCAACCAAAGCTGGGTGCAGTTCGTGCGGCACGCGAAGGCGCCCGAGTTGCCCGTCGTGCTGCTCGAAGACATCGCCGCTCTCGCCGGCCTGGTCTTCGCCTTCCTCGCCGTCGGCCTCACCATCATCACCGGCGAGCCCGTCTGGGATGCCATCGGCACCCTGTTCATCGGCGTACTGCTCGTCCTGGTCGCCGTGGTCCTCGGCGTAGAGACCAAGAGCCTCCTCGTCGGCGAAGGCGCCGGTAAAACGGATGCCGCGGCCATCGAGCGTGCCATCCTGGCCGGTCCGGAGACGCGCAAGATCATCCACCTCAAGACCCTTTACCTCGGCCCGGACGAACTGCTCGTCGCCGCCAAGATCGCCTTCGAGGCCGACAGCCATTTCTCTGATGTGGCGGCGGGCATCAACACCGTCGAAACCCGCATCCGCGAGGCCGTGCCGGCGGCCCGCGTCATCTACCTCGAGCCGGACCTGTTCTTCGACCCCAACCGCCGCACGCCGCCCACCGACACCATCGTCATCAAAGGCAGCGAGTGACCCGCACCGCGGTCGTCCTGCGCCACGATGACACGATCCACCTCGGCAACCTCGAACCGGTGCTGCGGGAGCACGGTTACTCCATTCGCTACGTCGACACGCTCAAGGAGGATGTGCGTGCCCTCGACCCGCGGGAAGCCGACCTGCTGGTCGTTCTCGGCGGCGAGATGGGGGTCTACGAGGCCGACGAGTTCCCCGCGCTGCACGCCGAGATCGACCTGCTCACGCAGCGGCTCGGCGCCTCTCTGCCCGTCTTCGGCGTGTGCCTGGGTGCGCAGCTGATGGCGAACGCCCTGGGCTCCCGCGTCTACCGCGGGCCGACGAACGAGATCGGCTACCGTTCCGTGGAGCCCACGAAGGCCGGGGCGACCTCCCCGCTGCGTCACGTCAGCGGCGTACCCGTCTTCCAGTGGCACAGCGACACGTTCGACCTGCCCGACGGGGTGACACGGCTCGCCGGGTCCCCCCAGTACGGCAATGAGGCCTTCGGGATCGGAGACTGGGCGCTGGCCGTGCAGTTCCACCCGGAGGTCACCGAGGAGATGCACGAGGTGTGGCTGGCGGCCTCGGAGGCGGAGGTGGCCGCCGAGGGCTTCGACGTGGGCGACCTGCGCCGCGAACGCGAACGTTACTCCAGCGGTATGCAGAACGCTTCCCGGTCCATGTTCAGCGAATGGCTCGACGGTCTGGGTCCGCGAAGAACGCCCTGAGCAGTTCCCCGCATTCGTCAGCGTCGACCTCGGCGTAGACCTCAGCGCGGTGATTGAGCCGGCGGTCACGCAGCACGTCGTAGACCGATCCGGAGGCGCCGGCCTTCTCGTCCCACGCGCCGAAAACCACGACCGGCACCCGTGCGGCCAGGATCGCGCCCGCGCACATCACGCAGGGCTCCAACGTCACCACCAGGGTGCAGCCGGTCAGGTGCCAGTCCCCCAGGGACGCGGCAGCGTGACGGATGGCGACGATCTCGGCGTGGCCGGTGGGATCCTGCAGCGCTTCGCGCTCGTTGCGTCCGCGGCCGATCACACGGCCGGACGGGTCCAGCACCACCGCACCGACGGGCACATCCCCCGTTTCGAGGGCAGCGCGGGCCTCGCAGAGCGCGAGCCGCATCCATTCGCTGTGCCGGCGATCGACCTCGCCCATCTACGTTCCCCTCCCCGACTAGTAGATTGAGCCTATGCGAGTCCACGTAGCCGACCACCCCCTGATCACCCACAAACTCACGGTACTCCGAGACAAGAACACGCCGTCGCCGATCTTCCGGTCACTTGTCGAAGAGCTGATGACCCTCCTCGCCTATGAGGGGACCCGCGGCGTGCGAGTCGAAGACGTGACCGTGCAGACCCCGGTCTCCGAGGCCCGCGGCGTGCAGATCAGCGACCCCAAGCCGCTCGTCGTGCCGATCCTCCGCGCCGGTCTGGGCATGCTCGAGGGCATGGTCAAACTGCTACCGACGGCAGAGGTCGGCTTCCTCGGCATGGCCCGCAACGAGGAGACCCTTCAGCCCGCCACCTACGCGGAGCGCCTGCCCGACGACCTCTCCGACCGCCAGTGCTTCGTGCTCGACCCGATGCTGGCCACGGGCGGTTCGCTGATCGCAGCCATCCAGTTCCTCTTCGACCGCGGCGCCGTCGATGTCACGGCCATCTGCATCCTCGCCGCGCCTGAGGGGCTCGCCGCGGTCGAGAAGGCCCTCGAGGGCCGCGAAGTGACCATCGTTCTCGGTGCCGTCGACGACAAGCTTGACGAGCACGGATACATCGTTCCCGGCCTCGGTGACGCCGGCGACCGCCTCTACGGTTTGGTCTAGCTCTAGCGAGCACCAATTCCGTCGGGCGGCGGACACCGCAGGTCCTGCGACATGCCGGGCGCCAGTACCCGGCATATTCAAGAATCTTTGATGAAATCAAATTTCATCATGGAAACTTTCATGCTTTCGCGATCCGCGGTGGATTCTCCGATCCGCCGCGGAGCCATCGAACGTGATGCGTGTCACACGGCGTCATCCTTGGTTGCAGAATTGACACACGCCGTAACAGTGGGCTTTACTCGCAACTATGACAACGAGCGCACGCCCCCAGACCTCCTTCGAGGCCCCCGGGACTGCCGGCATGGTGATGCCCGGCAGCTGCTGTGCGTGTTGCCGAATGTCCCGCTAAGCAGCGAACACCTCGCCGAGTTCCCGCCCCGCTGACTTCACGCGGCCGGCTGGTTGAACTCCGGAGCCTCTCTCGCTCCCTCCAGGCCTCACCGGCCGCACTTTTTCGAACCCGGAACAGCTCCTCAGCGTCGGGTTCACCTGCAGTACCCCAGCCAAGGATTACTCTCATGTCGCTTGCCCACATTGACACCGCCCGCTCGGCCCAGGCCGCACGCCTCGAACGCCAGGCCGTTCCGACGCCCGCCGCACCCCGCATCCGCGCCGTGCCCGAGGGCACTCAGGCCCGCGGCTTCGTTTTCTACGTCGGCATCGACGAGGCCACGGCCGCCGCGGCCGGGACCAGCCTCAGCCGCATCGTCGAGGCGCTCAAAGCCCTCACCGGAACCATCGCGCCGACCGCGGAGACTCATGCCGCCGTCGCACTGGCGCCCGCCGGAGCCGGTGGACGCGACGTCGACGTCGTGCGCCTCGCCCTGCAGGACCCGACTGCGCTGGCCCGGCACCGCACTGTGACAGACGACCCCGACCGCGCACTCGGCGGCGTCGTGGTGGACATCTCCCGTAAGCGAGTCATCCTCGACGGCGAGACCGCGGCGCTCACCTACAAGGAATTCGAGCTGCTGCAGTACCTGGTGCTCCGCGAAGGCCGCACCATCGAGCGTGCCGAACTGATCGCCAAGCTGTGGAACGCCTCCGACGAGGAAGACGCGCCGAATGAGCGCACCATCGACGTGCACGTGCGTCGCCTGCGCGCCAAGCTCGGTCGCTACGAAGACATCGTGCGCACCGTGCGCGGGGTCGGCTACCGCTTCGACCGGCACGCCGACGTGTCGATCCGCCAATCGAGCACGCCGAGCCCGGACGTCTTCTAGCTTCCCGCTGTGTGAGTCCCGCCGCCGTGGGCGATGAGGGTTCGCCGATTGGGGTTTTTGGGGCCTTGCAGCGACTCTCCTTGAACGAAATCGACGGAGATTCTGCCCAAATCGTCCCCGCAATACTCCGAAAAGCAGTTTCAGACCAGAATCTTCGTCGAATTGGTCCAACACCGGGCACGGCGCTCCGCCCGGGATGAACAACATCCACAAATTGCGGTCGGTTCTCGCCTTCCGGGAGCGACGCTGCAAAACAATTCGACGGCGATGGCGTGACAGAGGGCCGGTCGTAGTAGCTACGACCGGCCCTCTTCCCTTGCACCAAGAGTGTCCTGCAATCACATTTCGCGTCTTCCGCCACAGCAAACGGTTGACGCACTTCGAATATATAACGAACGCGTAACGAAGCGCCACTTGTTCGTCATTCTTTTTTTGTCCAAATCCCCACGAGTGGGGGAGGCGTCCCGATGCCGAGTCCCTATTCTTGGAGATCAAGGATGAGTGGAGGCAGCGTGACCGATCGAGCCGTGGCCGTGGCCGCCTGGGAATCACTGTTTCGTGCCCAGGTTGCCATTATGCGCAGCCTGGCCGCCGACTTTCCGGCTCATGACATCTCGTTCAACGAGTACGACGTAATGTTCAACCTGTCCCGGGCCGCCGGGCGGCGCCTGCGGCTCCGCGATTTGAATCGGCAGGTGCTGTTGACCCAGCCGAGCGTGAGCCGTCTGGTCGACCGACTGGCCGCGCGGGGCTATGTGCGGAAGCACACCGACCCTACTGACGGCCGCGGCGCCCTGATCGAACTGACGGATGCCGGCTTCGACCTGTTCCGCCGGGTCGCTGTCCAGCACATGGGCACCATCACCGACCGCATCGGCGACACGCTCGGCACCGACGAGCTCCTGCAACTCACCGCCCTCTGCGATCGCCTGCATGGCGAGGACTGACCTGCACCGCCCAGGTTGCGCCGCCTTGACGGAACCCGGCGCGCCGCGTCTCGCTGCCCTGTGCAGGGGGCGCGAGCGGGCGTACGGTGATCCGCGAGGAGGTAATTCCCATGCATGCAGCACAGGGAGACCGGGTCGTCATCCGAGGAAAGACGGTAGAAGCACCGGACCGGCACGGTGAGATCGTGGAGGTTCGCGGGCTTGACGGCGAACCTCCCTACCTCGTGCGGTTCAGCGAAGGGCATGAGAGCATCCTGTTCCCCGGCACGGACTTCATGATCGAGCACATCGAACCTCGCTAGCACAGGATGCCGGAGGGTGCGACACACGCATCCGGCCAGGTCAAGTGGGTACTGCGCCCACATCACCTGAGTCAACTTCGAAACACGCGTTGCAGATCGTGGCGGGTACAAAATCAGGAGCTTCAGCCATGAGAATCACGTGTCCGTTTTGCCACTCGACAGCTCGCCTGACGCCGAACCCGGTGCACGCCGCACACCGCGCCCTCCCCGTCTACGTGCTGACCTGCTTCGGCTGTGATCGCGCCAATGTGCGCCCCGAGTCGGCGCATCTGCCTCGGCCGGACCTGGCCGTTCGCTGATCCGGCGGCCGTCACTCCTCGGTCAGCGGGCGTCGAGGCGGCCGATCAGCTTGTGGGTCGCTGTCATGGCGCCGCCGAGCACGGCCGGTATACCGCCGCCGGGGTGCACCGATGCCCCCACCCGCCACAGCCACGGGCGTGCCCGGCTGGTGTACCCGGGGCGGTGGAACGGCCCGCTCTGCCAGAGCGGGTTGGTGGCGCCGTAGAGCGCACCACCGGTGGAGCCCCAGCCAGCGAAGTACCGCGGATCAAGCACGACGTGATCACGGAACAGCTCGCTGATCGGCCGGTCCAGGCCCACGGCGGCGCTGACCCGCGCGACCTCACGCGCCACCCACGGGCTGTCAAGGTCATAGCGGCGGCCGTCAGCGGGCGCGGTGAGAAGCACCGCCACGGTGGCCCGGTCGTTGGCATAGACCTCGTGCGGCCGGTAATAGTTCAGGAAGGCCATCGTCTGCTCGGGCACAGCCCCGGCATCGAGACTGCGGTGCAGGGCGGCCGGGTCGTCGGGCAACACGACGGAATGCGTGGCGGTGCCCTCCGGCAACGAGGTCTCAAGCACTGCATAAATGGCCACGCCGGAGCAGGACAGCTTCTGTGGCCGGACCGGCGGCACGCCGAGCAGCCCGTCGAGCACCCCACGGTCGAGCCCGCTCACAATCACGTCGGCCGGATGCGTCGCCGTCGCCGTGGTCACGAGCCCTTTCGACACGGCTGTGACGGGCTCGCTAATGCGCACGACCGCGCCGGCGTTCAACGCGAGCCGGTGCAATGCGAGCGGCAGCTCGTTCACGCCGCCCTCGGGAACCCACACGCCGTCCCTGGCCATGATCGCCGGCATGCTCGCATACAGTGCGAGGGTCCGCCGGGGAGAGACACCGGCATTGAGGGTGTGGATGGCGATGACCTCACGCAGGCCTTCGGGCATCCAGCTCAGGCCGTCGAGAAAGCTGCGCGTGGTCAGGCGGGTGCCGTAGAGCCGAAACACGTTGCGTACGGCCGGCAGCGATGCCGGATCGGCCGGGTCGGCGGTCAGCATGCTCGTGAGTTGAGGCCCGAGACCACCGTGTTCTTTTTCGAACCGGGTCCAGGCCGCGTGCCACGGGTGACCGGCGGGCACCGGCAGGACGGCGTCCGCTCCCCGGTAGAAGTACCGGCCCACCTCAGGCAGTCTCCGCAACGTCACCGCGGCCACCGCGGCGGCTTCGGCGGGAACAGAGCGGCGGGCGCCGAGCGCGTCGTAGCGGGCCAGCAGCTCCTCCCAGACCAGAGGGAAGGTGACCAGCGCCGGTCCGGTGTCCACGTGCTGCCCGTCGATTTCGAGTCGTCGGCTCTTGCCACCGATCCAGTCGGAGCCCTCCAGCACCGTCACCGAATGGCCGGCGCGGGCCAGCAGCGCGGCGGCCGTGAGCCCGCCGACTCCCGCGCCGAGCACGACGATGCGCTGCGGGGTCAGGTTCGTCTTCCTGCGGGATCGTGTCATAGGATCTCCTTGAGCAAAAAAACTGCCACGAGCTGGGCCCCGGCAACGGAACCTGCGACGTAGGGGAACGCGATCGAGTAGCGGTACATTCGGCGGGCCGTCATCGGCGTGGGGCTGCGCCCCAGCGACCCCACCAACCAGCCGGTGATGAGCGCATTCACCACGGCGACCGGCCAGTTGATCAGCGCGAAACCCACGGTGGACAGGGCCCACCACGCGCCGCTCCACACCACGGAGCCGCGCGCGCCGAGATGAACGGCAGTGGTTTGAATTCCGGCTGCACGATCCTCGTCGATGTCCTGCACCGCGTCGTAGGTGTGCTTGGCCACACTCCACGCCATGAGTCCGATCGCCGCCGCCCAGACCGGTGACTCACCGAGGGCGAGAGGCACGAAGACCAGCGGGAAAGCGTAGGCGGCATTACTGAGCGAGTCGAGGTAGCGCCGGGCTTTGAAACGCAGCGGGGGTGCCGAGTAGAAGATGAAGATCACCATGTACGCGGCGATCCAGGCGAGCGCCGCCGCCGGCAACGTAGCGAGGAAATACGCCACGAAAGGCGCGTTGGTCAGCACGACTCCGAGCACGATGGCGCGGGTTTCCGAGCCGAGGATGCGGGCCCCCTCGAGGCCACCCTTGCGGGCGTTCCGGGCATCCGTTTCCTGGTCGAAAATGTCGTTCACACCGTAGATCAGCAGGTTGAACGGCAGCGTCACCCAGAGGAGCAGCGGAACAATCTCCCACCGCCACAAATCCCCGACCAGCCACATGGCGATGACGGTGGTTCCGATGGTGTTGACCCAGAGCACCGGTCGGGAGATCTGAACCAGGCGGGTGAGCACTTTCTCACTCTATCGCTGCGAGAGACCGCGTTTTTTCGGGTGCCGACGCCCGTGCATTTCGGACAAACAGGAAACCCCCGCAATCTGCTGATTGCGGGGGTCCAGATGTGCGCCCGAAGGGATTCGAACCCCCAACCTTCTGATCCGTAGTCAGATGCTCTATCCGTTGAGCTACGAGCGCAGGCTGCCCAGAGCTAAGTACTCTCTGACAACTTGAAAACTATAGCAGTTATTCGGGGTGCTCCGGCGCGAGAACCGGACCCGAGGTGCGGATTCCGAGCCAGGAGGCGAGCCCGGCGGCGAACATCAAGCCCGCGACGACGACCATCACGCGCTGGAATCCCGGAACGTCGAGCGTAGTTCCGATGATCGTGCCGGCCAGAGCCACCGCGACTAGACCGGCCACCCGGGCGACGGCGTTGTTGATGGCCGAGCCGATGCCGGCCTGCTCGGGCCGGATGGAGCCGAGGACCGCGGAAGTGAGCGGCGCCACGGTGATGGCCAGGCCGAGGCCGATCACGACGACGGCCGGCACGACCTGCGACCAGAGCGCGATCGGCGGCACCGCCCCGAGTAGCAGCAGGAATCCGGCTCCTGCCACCATCGGGCCCACGGTCATAAACGCGCGCGGTCCGTAGCGGCCGGCCAGGGTGCCGAACAGGGTCGCGAAGAGCAGGAGCATGGCGGTCGCCGGGATGCCGGCGAAACCGGTTACGGTCGCCGAGAAGCCGCCGACCTGCTGCAGATAGAGCGTGAACACGAAGAAACCGAGGCCGAGGGCGGCGTAGAAACCGACCGTAGCGATGTTACCGACGCCGAAATTGCGGATCTTGAACAGGCTCAGGGGCATCATCGGATGCGGCGCGCGCGCCTCCCACCAGAGGAACCCCGCGAAGGCCAGCAGCCCGACGACAAGCGGCACGAACACGACCGGGCTGGCCCAGCCCAGCCGCCCCTGCTCGATCAGGGCGAAGACCGGACCGCCCAGCCCGAGCGCGGCCAGGCCGGCGCCCCACGCGTCGATGGGGGCCGCCGGACGGGTGCGCACCGGCTCGTCCAGGCCGGCCAGCAGCACCAGGGTAACCATGATGGGGATCACGTTGAGCCCGAAGATCAGGCGCCAGCTGAGCGTGTCCACCAGGATGCCGCCGAGCACCGGACCCATGATGCCCGCGATGCCCGTCCAGCCGGTCCAGGCCCCGATCGCTCGAGCCTGCGCCGCCCCCGAGAACGTCGAGGTGATGAGCGCCAGGGAGCTCGGCACGAGCAGAGCCGCCGCCACGCCCTGCAGCACTCGGGCCAACACGAGCGCACTCCCCCAGGGTGCGACCGCGCACGCCAGCGAGGTGATCCCGAACCAGACCAGTCCGATTCGGAGCACCCGCACCCGGCCGAACGTGTCCGAGAGTGACCCGGCCACGAGGATCAGGGCGCCCAATGACAGCAGGTAGCCGTCGACCGCCCATTGTTGCAGCACCAGACCGCCGCCGAATTCCCGAGAAATCGCCGGCAGCGCGACCGTGACGATGGAGCCGTCCAGGAACGCCACGAACGACGCCAGAATGGCCACGATCAACACCCGATGCTCTCTGGAAATCACTCTCCCAGTTAACCCGATTCGCGGCCCGATCGAAGGCCCGATCCGGAGGGCGCGGGCCCCGGTGTGGCCCTAGACGAGGTCTGGGGCAGGTGCAAAACTGACGCCATGACCGCGATCCGCAACACCCAGGCATCCTTCGAATACGCCGGCCTTCGGGCCCTGTTCATCAATTGCACCCTCAAACGAAGCCCCGAAATCAGCCACACACAGGGCCTGATGAACCTCAGCATCAACCTGATGCACGAGCAGGGCGTCCACGTCGAGAATATCCGGGCCATCGACCACGACATCGCCTCGGGCGTCTACCCCGACATGACCGAACACGGCTGGGCGACGGATGCCTGGCCCGCCCTGTTCGACAAGGTGCGCGCCTCCGACATCGTCGTGATCGGCGGACCGATCTGGCTCGGCGACAACGGCTCGGTCACCAAGCGCGTGATCGAACGGCTCTATGCCATGTCGGGGGAGCTGAACGACAAGGGTCAGTACGTCTACTACGGCAAGGTGGGCGGGGCCGTCATCACCGGCAACGAGGACGGCGTGAAGCACTGCGCGTCGAACGTGCTCTATAGCTTGCAGCACATCGGCTTCACGATTCCGCCGGCGGCCGACGTCGGCTGGATCGGCGCGATCGGTCCGGGCCCGAGCTACCTGGACCCGGGTTCCGGGGGGCCGGACAGTGACTTCACGAACCGCAACGTGACCTTTATGACCTGGAACCTGATGCACCTGGCCGCAATGCTGAAGGCAAACGGCGGCATCCCCGCCTACGGGAACCTCCGCGCGGAGTGGGACGAGGGCGAGCGGTTCGGATTCCAGCCGAACCCGGAGTACCGATAGCGGCGTCGACGCGCCCGAAGTGAGGACACCATGACCGCGACCCCGCGGAGCCGCTTGGAGGTGCGGGTCACCGGCGGGATCGTGCGCGGCGTGGACGACAATGGCATTCGGCCTGGCGCGGCATCCCCTACGCCGCGCCACCCGTGGGCGAGCTGCGGTTCCGGGCCCCGCAGCCGGTGAGGAGTGCCTGAGTGTCAACGTGCTTCGGCCGGCGTCGGCGTCGCGTAGACGGCTGGGCCGCCCGGTGATGGTCTTTATCCACGCTGACCACCGCCGCGGTAGCCGACCTGACCCAGGCGGCCGTGGCGCTGCAGGCGCGCACGCCGGATGCCAGCCCGGGCACCTTCTGCCTGATCCCGGTGATCGACGTGGATTTCCTGCCCGAGCGGCCGCTCGACGCCTTCCGTCACGGGACCGCGCACCGGGTGCCGCTGATCATCGGCACCAAAGAGCGGGAGGGGTCGCTGTTCCGAAGCCGGGTGGACATCCTGCCGAAGTCGCCGACGCGTATCGCGGCCATCTTCGACCACGCCCCGGTGAGCCCGCACGACGCGATGCGCTCCGTCTACGCGAGCCTGCCGGCGAAACAGTCGTCGTCGGACTGCGGCGGGGATTTCGTGTTCTGGTATCCGAGCCTGCAGATCGGCGACTTCCACTCCCGGGTCGCGCCGGTCTATACGTACCGGTTCGACCTGGTCCCGCGGCTTAAGCACACGCTGGGCATCAACGCCACACACGGAATCGAGCTGTTCGCCCTGTTCGACCACGTCGACGGCCCCACGGCCCCACGGCTCGGGCCATGATCCTGCTCGGCGGGCGGGAACTCTTCATCAACGCGGGCGAACGGATGCGCCTGCACTGGCTTCGCTTCGCCTGCACAAGGCGGCCCGACGACACCTGGCCGACCTACTCGGAAACCGACCGGCTGACTCTGAGACGAGGTCGATCGCATCGAATCGGATCCGCGAGGAGAGCGGCGGGCGGTCTGGCAGGAGTTCCTGCCGAACTTCTAGCGGGTAGCGGCGGTTGAGCCCGTCGGCGTGAGCTCCCCAGTTGAGCTCCCCGGCACTCCTGCGTCGGCCCCCTGGCCGAACGAATTCGACGGAGATTTTGCTCAGAACCGGCCCAGAACATCCGTTTGGGCTCGAAATCGGTAAAATCTCCGTCGAATTCGTTAGGGAGCCCGGGTGCCTGAGGGGCGCGGGTGCCTGAGGGCGCGGCAACGGATGCCGGTGCGTAACCGACTCCACGGCACCGCCCCAAGCAAATTACTTTCTACAGTAATGTGAGACTTCTTGACTTATTATTAGTACACATCTACTATTAAGGTATGGCTGGAGCCCCCACTCCGCACCACCCCACCGCCTCACCGCAGGCGGTGCCTTCCCTCGCGCAGGCACCCCTCGCGCAGGCACCCCTCGCGCAGGCACCCCGTGCACAGTCACCCCGTGCACAGTCACCCCTAGCAGCTGCAGCAGGCCCGTGACCTGGCCGCAGCCGTGCTCGACTCGGTGTCTTTCTCCCTCCTGGGCGAGGCGGACGCGATGATGGTGCTGGGCATGGTTGAAGACCTCGGCCGTCGGGTCGATGCGGCCAGGGTCGCCTCCGCCGCTGACATTTCGGTGCGGTCCCGCCGTATCCTCGGCCACGAGTCCCTCGCGTATAAGAACGGGGCTAGCAGTGGCATCGACCTGATCACCCGCCTGACCCGCGTCTCGTCGC
>NZ_SOGO01000020.1:0-59541 GCF_004403415.1 Cryobacterium sandaracinum | reverse complement strand
CCGCAACGATCGCCGCTCGGCGGTGACCCACCCGGTCCACGACAACCCCGCCGAGCGCCCCGCCGACCACAACCGGGGCGGTAGCGAAGAATGCCGCGATTCCCACCTCAACGCCCGACCCGCCGAGGCCGAGGACGTAGAAGGGGATGGCGAACGCTGTGATCACGTTGCCCGTTTGCGAGATCGCGTGGGCAGCCAGCAGGGCCGAGAGGGCGCCGGTTGCGCGGCGGTCCCGAGGCAGCGCCTCGTTCATGTTCTTGCTCATCGGCGGTCTGACTCAGGGACGGCGATAGGCCTGGTAGACGAGCACCACAGGCTCGGCGCCATCGGCCGTCGCCGGGTCGTGAGCAGCGCTCGCGTCGACCCACCGGGTGACCAGGGCTTCGAGCTCGGCCCGCATAGTGCCCAGTTCCTCGACCGTTAGACGCAGGCTGCGATCCCCGCTCGCGCCTGCCGCGACCCACTCACGAGGCAGGGCAGGTGTCGCGTCGATGTAGTCCGTAAACCGGGCGGCGTAGGCCTGAGCAATCGACTTCTGCAGAACAGAAGACGCCGCGAGCTTATCGGGGTCGTCGAGCAGATCGGCGGGCTCCCAACTGGTCAGTAGGGTCGTGGCCTTCCACCAACGTTCGCGGTGGTCGGTGCTCTGAGCCTCGGCCGGCTCGATCAGGGCGATGGAAGCAAGCTTGCCGAGATGGTAGCTGATGGTACCGGGAGCCTCATCAACGACGTCGCCGAGCTGCGCGGCAGTCAACGGGCCGCGTTCGCGAAGCAGACCGAGCAGACGCAACCGGGTCGGATGCGCGAGGACCCGCATGGATGCAGCCGAGCTGAGCGTGGTGCGTGAAGCGTCGCGGGGGGACATACCGCTGACCCTATAAGAACAACAGTTATTGCTCAATGATTGTTGCGCGATGACTGGTACTCGAGCGCCCTCTCGCTCCTAAGCTGAGCCCATGGTCAACGAGGCGAAACATGAGGGCCGGGCTCTTCGGATCGAAGGTTTGGTGAACGCACGCGATCTCGGTAGCCTCCCACGACAACTCACGGCACGACAATAGAGGGCGCATTTCGCTCCGCACTTCTCGGCCTCGACCTGGTCACACTCCTCGAATCCCCGGGACTCAACGACGCCAACCGGGCCGCGGTCACGAACTGGCGAGGCTCCGTCTGACCCGGGTGCACGACATTTCGCCCTGAGGTTCCGCTTGCAGCCTTTAGGTTGGTGGGATGGATGAAGAGGTTCTGGCCGGTGGAAACTCGAGCATGGTCGTGCGGGTGGGCGATACCGTTCACCGCCCCGCCGGTCCTTGGACTCCCGCGGTACATCAACTTCTGAGCACACTCCGCGCGGCGGGAGTGACGGCAGTACCTGAGCCCTTCGGCATGGACGAGCAGGGCCGCGAAGTGCTCTCCTACCTTCCGGGAATCGTCGGCAACTACCCGTTGCCCAGCTGGATCTGGTCGTCGACGATCCTGCACGAGGCTGGGTCCTTGCTCCGACGGGTACATGACGCGAGCGCACCCCTCGCGCACGCGGCCGCTGAATGGCAGTTGCCTGCACACGAACCAATCGAGGTGGTGTGCCTGAACGACGTCGCACCGTACAACATGGTCTTCCAAGACGGGCACATCACCGGTCTCATCGACGTTGACATGGCCTCCCCCGGGCCACGGATTTGGGACCTCGCGTACCTCGCATATCGACTCGTCCCGCTCGGCGAGTACGCAGACCCTGACGCTCCGGACTGGGATGCTCGCCTCGGCCGGCTCGATGCGCTCATTCGCTCCTACGGCCATGAGTTCGACCAGGCTGCCGTTCTTCGGGCGGCAGCGCACCGCATGGAGGATCTGGCCGTGTTCACGGATCAACGTGCCGCCGACACGGGCCGCAATGATTTCCTGGAGCATGCCGCACTGTACCGCCGCGACCGCGACCGACTTCTCGACATGATCGCAAGCCTGAAGGCCCCGTGAACGCGGATATCCAGGTAGTCCAAGTCAACGATCCACGCTTGAAGCGTCTAACCGAGGCGGGGTACTTCGTTGTCGGCGAATCGTGGGGTGCCCGCCTGCGCCTGAGCGATCCACCCAACCTGACGGTTCTGCACGCCGCCGTCGTCGCGGCAACAGGCCAAGGATTCCGGATCGAGGAACTCGATGCCAGCTGGGCGCCTCAGGTCACAGCACTCGAAGCCATGAACCACGCCGACTACCCGTACACGCCAGCGACATCCGTGCCCCACCGCGACGAGTCCGACGTGCTCGACCTGTGGACATTCGGCTGCCGTCTCTTTGGCGCCATCCATGACGGACAACTCGTGGCCGTCAGCGTAATGAGCCTGACTGCCGCGCGCGCGGAAACCGAATTCACTTCCGTCCACCGCACTTACCGCCGACGAGGGCTCGCCGTTGCCGTCAAGGCCGCATCGATCACGGCGTTGGCCCACGACGGCGTCAGGATCTTCGGCACGGGTGGTGCTCAAGTCAACGCCGGCAGCATCCGTATGAACGAACACCTCGGCTACGCCATCGAAGAACGCTGGCTCAGCCTCACCGTGCCGCATTAGAACAAGAACACACGCGCTCGGAGGAGGTTTCTACACGGCCACTATCCCTGGGCGGCGGTTCATGCCCTGAAGCGGCGTTCAGGCCCAAGGCGGCGGGACCGAGGCGCCGCCACGCAGTGCCACCTGGAGGTTCAAATCGTCACCGGCCTGGAGCTGGCGGCTAGTGAGTGGGTTGAGGAAGCCGAGATCGTCGACCGTGATGCCGAAGCGGTCGGCGATGTCGTTGAGCGTGTCGCCAGCGACCGCCCGGTAGGAGATGGGGGCACCATCGGTTGTGGCGGTGGCGCCGCCGGCGCCGAACCGGGAACCGGTGTCAACGGCGAGCAGCCCGGGCCGGGTGTCCGGCACGTCCCAGGTGATCGTGCCGACCGCCCGGGGAGTGAGCACGCAGCCGTCAGGATCGGTCGTGCTCGGGTCGGTCTCCGTGATGACGGCAGTCAGGAAGTAGCTGGGGTTGCCCCGGGAGTAGTCTCTGTCTCCCAAACTCAGCCCGGGCTGATCGGCGTCCGTGGATAGGTTGCCGAAGGAGAAGTTGTACATGTCGGCCAGGCAAGTCGTGGTCTCCGACCAGGGACTGAAGAACAGTTGCAAGCCTCCGGGAACGTCCGAGTGGAAGTCTTTCAGTGCGACGTCGAACCCGCCGCCTGCGGCCGTGACGACGACGGTTCCGGAGACGGTGTCGTCCCCCGAGGCCGACGTGAGCTCGGCCGTGCCGATGACACCGTCGGGGATGACGACGTCGACCGCGCCGTCGGGCGGGGCCGACGCATCAGTGTGAACGGCCGTGTCGAGCGGTGGAGTCTCAGTTGTCGGCGGCGAGCAAGCCACCAGTCCGAGCACCAGAGCGATGCTCCCCAGAACGGATGTCGTCAGTCGTGGCATCAGGTCCCCTCCCCGCCGGGCCCAGTATGGCAGTCGGCCGCGTCGCCGGTCCAGCCGCGGGCCCGAGAAACGAGATGGCTCGACCGACGTCGCCACCGGACGCACCGGTCGCTATGAACCCTCCCGTTGGCGGTTGGGCTTGCGGGCGAAGCAGGGGGACTTTTCAGTCGCCTGAATTGCCCGGATGCCGCGGTTCAGACGTGCTCGTGGGCTACCTGCCGGGGCTGGCAATGAGGCGCGTCGCGGACCTGCACGCGGGCGAAGCCAAGACCGACGCCCGCGATGCCGCGATCATCGCCCAAGCCGCGAGGAGCCTCCCGCACGCTTTGCGGTCGCTGCAGCTGGCCGATGAGCAGGTCGCTGAGCTCTCGATGCTTTGCGGTTTCGACGACGATATCGTCGGCCAGATCACGGCCACGAGCAACCGTATCCGGGGCCTGCTCGCCCAGATCCACCCTGCCTTGGAGCGGGTCCTGGGCCCGCACCTGGACCATCCGGCGGTGCTGGATCTGCTGCAGCGCTACCCAACGCCAGCGGCGATGAAGGCCGCTGGCCCAACTCGACTTGGCAACCAGCTGCTGAAGTTGGCACCGCGAATGGGCCGGCGCCTCGCGGACGAGATCACCCGGGCGCTGGGCGAGCAGACCGTCGTGGTGACGGGCACGAACGCGACCAGCGTCGTGCTCCCCAAGCGTGCCGAACAGCTCGCCGCGCTCCGCCGGCACTCGCAGACGCGAACCGACTTCCGACCGCCGCTCTAGCTCGGAGCCTGAGTGGGTCCCTGGCCACTCCGATGACAGCTACAAAGCGATGGCACTAGTGAGGTTGACGAGCACATGGTGAGGGGCAACGGCCAGCACCACGTTTGCATATTGGCTGAGTATGGTTACTCGCAATGGTCGATTGGTTCCTTGGGCTGCTGACGCCCGCTCAGTGGGATGCGTGGCGCACCTGGCTCGCGACCGATGGGGGGGCTCACCGCGCTGCTCATCGAAGCCCTCCGGTCCAACGGCTAAATGAGGTCGGGTCCATCCGCTTCCGAGATCAGACGCTTATCGCGACCTTTCCACGGGCGTGCTCGTCGACGAAGTACCGCATGGCAGCGGACACCTCGGCAAGCCCATAGATGCGATCGATTACGGGGGTCACCCGCCCGGCCTCAATCAGGTCGCGTCGCTCGTTCAGCGTTTTCGTGCTGCCATTCTGGGTGAATGGTTTGAGTTTTTGGCCAATGAATGGCGATATGGCAACGGCTTTGAGGATGCGCCCCGTAGGCCCGACCACGCGTCCGCCTGTGCCACTGGAGAGCACGAGGACTCCCTTGGAAATGAGTGCGCTGCGCAATTCGGTCAGCGTGTGGTTCCCGATCAGATCGAAGATGACGTTGTGCCGAGCGGTTCCACGGGTGAAGTCGTCGCGGCCGTAATAGACGACGTGGTCGGCACCGAGTGATTGCACGAGCGCAGCGTTGGCGGCGCTGCTCACGGCGGTGACCTCGGCGCCGAGCGCCTTCGCGATCTGCACAGCGAAAGTCCCCACTCCCCCGGATGCCCCATTGACCAGCACCCGCTGACCGGGCGTCACCGAACCGGCATCGCGCAAGCCGACCAAAGCGGTCATCCCGGACAGAGGCACCGCGGCGGCTTGCTCGAAGGTCAAATTGACCGGCTTTCGCGCCAGAAGGGAGGCGGGTGCGGCGACGTACTCCGCAAAGGTTCCTGAACTGAGCTCTCGTAGACCTCGTCGCCCTGGCGGAAGGCCGTGACGTTGGTGCCGACCGACTCGACGACGCCCGCGACATCCTTGCCCCGCGTCATCGCTTTCGGTCTTCGAGTGCCGAAGGCCAATCGCGCGACAAGCGGTGTGCCCGACATGTGAATCCAGTCGGCATGGTTGAGGCTCGCGGCTACCACGCGGACGAGAACGTCGTTTTGACCAACGACCGGATGGTCGATGTCTTCCACTTTGAGCACTTCTACATCGCCGTAGTCCCGCTGAACTATTGCCTTCAAGATGTGCCTCCTAGTTCGGCTGCAGGGTACCGCTTACCGGTAACGTCTTTCGGCGCTGCGCACAGCCGGGCGGCGGTGACGCGACCGGTGGCCGGGCCGGAGCGGTGCCCAATCACCGCTGGCCTTTTGTGGGACAGGAGACGGTCATGCCCGAGCCGTTACGGCTGCGGTCGTGCCAAAGCCCCGCACAATGAGCCAAATGGCGAAGAACAGCTCGAACAGGCCACCCGGAACGGTGAAAACGAGGCTGGCACCCACTACGCCGGCGAGTTCGAGAAAGCACCCGCCCGCGAATAACGCGTAGCCAATAAATCCCCACACGGCCAGGAACCGTGGCACGAGGCGTGAGCGGTAGAGCGCAATGCAGAACAGCAGGCTACCGACGCCAAGGCCCGCCATCGCAATGTTGTATGCAAGGAAGTTGGTGCCGCCCATTCCTGCGAGTAGCGCGACCGCGCCGACCGCCAAAAACCCACCCTCGAAGATCCGGGTGGCGAGGTAGCTGGCCGCGATTCCGGGAGCGTGTGGCCAAAGGACAGGAAGCATGACAGCTCCGATCGCGATCACGGCCACCGAGTTCAACACCATGAGCACCACTCCTGCGGTGAGGAGGCCGCCGGGGGAAGCGGTCGTCGCGATAGAGCTTCCAGTGCCGTAAAGGAAAAAGGCGGCAAGCATCAGCGCGCCGACGGTGCGGGCAATTGTGCGTGTATTACTCATACGTTTCTCATCTCCAGTCGTCGCACCTTACGGTGTATGGTGAACAGTGCGAAAGTACCATACGGCGTATGGTGATGTCTATGGCGAAGCTTGAAGATAGAACACCGGTCACCCGTGAGCGAGCGATCAGGGTCGCCATGGCGCTGGCCGATGCCGCCGGGATCGAGTTGCTCAGCATGCGCAAGCTGGCCGCCGCACTCGACATAACGGCCATGTCGCTCTACTACCATTTGAAGGACAAGGAAGATCTTCTCGACGGGATGCTCGACATCGTGCACTCCGAATTCGAGACGCCGAGTGCTGGGGACGAGTGGCGGGCGGCCATGCGGAAGCGGGCGGGGTCGACGCGCAGTGTCCTGGCACTGCATCCCTGGGCCATCAGCATGAAGGCCCGCACATCCCCTGGACCGGCGACCCTCGGTCACCTCGATTCGGTCATCGGCTGCTTAACGGCTGCGGGCTTCTCGATGGCCATGACGGGCCACGCCATGTCGATCCTGGACAGTTACGTGCTGGGCTTCGCCCAGCAGGAGGCCTCGCTGCCGCTCGACCCGTCCGGCGACATCGGCGACGCGACCGAAGCCATTATGGCGCAGCAGGAAGCCATGGCCGACTCCTTTAAGAACCTCGCCGCGATGGCAGTATCGCTGATCCTGCAACCCGGATACGCCTTCGGCAACGAATTTGACTTCGGTCTCGAACTGATTCTCGACGGTCTCGAAGTAGCCCTTCTCAGCGACTCCGTTCCTCCTAGTCAGTAACGTTCGGCCGGACAAGGCCAAACACCTTCCATCGGATGAGACCGGCGGACCACCGCTACGGACCTAACCGTCCCGCGACGGTCAACGTACTGCCCGAGAGGACAAAACACCCAGCATTCGAGACAATCCGACGCGCGTGAAAACAGACAAAACAGCTTGAGCGGCGTCGCTGAACACGAATTCGCAGCCACGAAGAGCCGCAAGATCCGCTTAAACCAGAAATCGCTCCTGAGAAGCCTCAGGAGCGATTTCCTTTTGTTTCGACCGGACCGTTTCGTGAAGAGTTTCGTGAACGGCCCTTGGTGGGCTGTTTACGAAAGCTAGCAGGGCGCGGATCGGCGGTGAGGGTTGAACTCCAGTTCCTCCGCAGCCCTCATTCTTTTCCTCCCGGAAGGCCAGCG
Organism: Cryobacterium sandaracinum; assembly: GCF_004403415.1. Classification (NCBI taxonomy): domain Bacteria; kingdom Bacillati; phylum Actinomycetota; class Actinomycetes; order Micrococcales; family Microbacteriaceae; genus Cryobacterium; species Cryobacterium sandaracinum. The sequence goes on along the minus strand of NZ_SOGO01000020.1, from coordinate 52,195 downwards.
CCTGACCACTGACTCCCGATCTGACCCAGCGCGAGGCGCGAATTCATTCGCTGCTCGGCCTCAGACGAAGGCGACCGCGCGCACCGGCGCCCCGTCGCCGCCGAGTCGCAGGGGGAAGAAGCCGATCCGCACCTGTGACGGCAGGTCATCCAGGCCGCAGAGGTTCTCGACGATCAGCCCGCCGCGGCCCAGCACGACCTCGTGCACGGGAAAGGCGGCCGACGACGTGCCGGTCGGGTCGGGACTCAGCGTGTCGACCGCGAGGATCCGCATCCCGCGAGCGACGAGTTCGCTCGCGGCACCGGCATCGAGGGCCGGATGCCGCACTGCGCGTGCGTCGCCGAACCACCGCGCCCAGCCCGTGTCGATCACGACGATCGGGGGCAATCGATCCGGTAGCGGATGCTCCGCATTCAGCCGGTCCCACCCGTATACCTCGCCCTCGGCGAGCGCTCGCACCCGCACCACCAGCGCATCGCCGAGGAGCTCGTCGAGGGCCACATCGGCCATTGTCCGGCCACCGGGGACGGTATGGGACGGCGCATCTATGTGCGTCCCGGTATGAGACCCCATTCGCAGCCCTGTCACGGCCACCCCGTCGCGGTCGAGGACCAGCGCGGCTTCGACGTGGACCGCCGGGTCGCCGGGATACACCGGCATCCCGTCGGTGATCGGGTGACTGAGGTCCCGGAGTGCCGCGCGCGGCGGCGCTCCAGGGCCGTCAGCGAGAGGTGTCGGCATCGGCGAGGTGCTGGCTGGGCTCGAAAGGCGTCCTGCTGCGGCGCGCGAGCGAGAAGGCCAAGTACACGGCGAAGGTCAGGAGGAATGCGGGAACGGTCGCACCGAACGGAAGCGGCCACACGTACGCCCACACGTAGGCGGACACCGCACCGACCACCCACGACGCGACAGCGAGCCAATTGATGCCGCCGGTGTACCAGTAGCGACCGCCTTGAGCCTTCAGGATGTCGGCGCTGTAGCTGCCGCGTGCGACGATGTAGTAGTCGACGATCATGATCGCGAAGATCGGTGCGAACAGGGCACCGATCGTGACCAAGAAGGTCGTGAACTGGGCCAGCAGACCGAAGGAGGTCGAACCGATGATCGAGATGAGCCCGAGGACGATCGCGGTGGGCAGGAACTTCACCCGGCGGCCGGGGAGCGCGTTGACCACGCTTGTGACCATGCCGTAGACGACCATCGTGTTCGTCGCCATCACGGATAGGAAGATCGCGACCGCGAACAGGGCGCCGAAGGGTTCGATGATCGTCACAGGGTCGAACGCCATCGCGTCGCCGCCCCGCAGGACGACGTAGCCGATCGCGCTAGCGCCGAGCGTCATCGAGATCACCGTCGACAGGGTGTAACCGATTCCCGAGCCGACCACGCCCGCGCGGGTCGTCGATGCGAAGCGGTTGAAGTCGGCCGAGAGCACCGTCCACGATATGGCGGTCGCGACCACGACATCGAACGCCAGTCCCGGGGAGTAGAACGGCTCGAGCGTCGCCGGGATGGCCGCGAACTCTGCCGGCGGGAACGTAGAGAACGCTACGACGAAGATGTAGGCGGCGATCGCGAGGATGACCGCGGCGAACCACGGTTCCACCCGAGCGACTCCGGCGTGGCCGAAGATCGCAAGGATCACGACGATCGTCTGGCAGAGCACCGCGAAGATGACGGGGTTCGAGAACCCGGTCATCGACGCGACGATGTAGTTGAGGGCGATCCCGGCGAGCATCGCCTGCACCCAGCTCCAGCCCATGAGGATGACCACGTTGGCGGCCACCGGCAGCAGGCTCCCGCGCGTCCCGAACGGTCCGCGCGTGATTGCCATCGTCGGCAGGCCGGTGCGCGTTCCGATCGCACCGACCGTCACGAGCACTGCTGCTCCGACGATCGTTCCGCCCACGATCAGAGCGATGACGAGGCCGAACGGCACATCCGGCACGAAGAGCGTGCCGGTCAGAAGGGTGGTGACCACAAGGTTCGCGGCCAGCCAGATCATGAGTACGCGGCCGAGCGAGTAGGTTCCGCGAACCGGGCCCGCGTCATCTGAGTTGGTGTCCAGTCGGCGGTCGAGACGGGTGTAGAGCGACATCTTTGGGCTCCTCGATGAATAGGGACTGGTCAGGGCTGGGGTGACAGGTGTTCGTGGATGGCGATGAGACCGGCAGAATCAGACCGGAAGACGATCGTTTCGCGCTCCCGGTAAGACATGGGTCCGTCCGCGGTGCTCACGCTCGTGCTGACGGAGTGGGTGAAGACGGCTCCGCCGGGAAACGCCTGCACCGCGGCCGCGCTCGATGCGCAGGATTGCACGCTCCAGCCGCCACCCACCCATTCCTCCCACATGGCTTCGTAGGCAGCCCGGTCCTCGATTCGCGCAGGTTCGGTGTGGAAGACGAAGGTTGCGTCAGGTGCGAAGAGTGAGAAGTAGCGCGGGCCGTCGGTGGCGGCGAACGCCTCGACGATGGCGGATGCCGCGGCACGGACTTCTTCGTCCGTTGGGGTGGGCAGTGTCATGGGTGTCTCCTGCGTCGGGCTTGTCGGTCGGGTTCGGGACTTCTACGTCAGGTCGGGGCTTTGTCGGTCGGGGTGGGTCACCCCAGGCGCCATCGCGCTCAGCAGCTCGTAGACGACGTGGCTGGCCGCGACAGCGGTCAGCTGGGCATGGTCGTACGCGGGGGCGACTTCGACCACGTCGGCGCCGATGATGCGCAGGTCGGCCAGGGCACGCAGCATCCGTAGTAGTTCTCGACTCGTGAGCCCGCCCGCCTCCGGAGTTCCAGTTCCCGGCGCGTGGGCGGGGTCAAGTACGTCGATGTCGATCGAGATGTAGAGCGGCGCGTCTCCGACTCTGGCGCGGATGCGTTCGACGGCGGCCGCGACGCCGTGCTCTTCGACGAATTCGCTCGTGACGATCGCAAAGCCGAGCCGGGCGTCGTCTTCGAGGTCGTCCTTCGAGTACAGGGGGCCTCGAATTCCAACGTGCATGCTCGCGGTCAGGTCGATGAGGCCTTCTTCGGACGCCCGCCGGAAGGGGGTCCCGTGAGTCATCGGCGCCCCGAAGTACGTGTCCCACGTGTCGAGGTGGGCATCGAAGTGCAATACCGCGACGGGCCCGTGCTGCGCGTGCGCGACGCGAAGCAGCGGCAGAGCGATCGTGTGGTCTCCGCCGATGGCGACTAGTCGGTCGGCGTGCTCGCTGAGCTGGCGCGCGCCCGCCTCGATCTCGGCCACGGCAGCAGCGATGTCGAACGGGTTCGCGGCGATGTCGCCGGCGTCGGCGACCTGCTGGGCGTCGAACGGGAAGACGTCCTGCGCAGGGTTGTACGGTCGCAGTAGGCGCGAGGCCTCGCGCACATGAGCGGGGCCGAACCGAGCACCGGGTCGGTAGCTCACTCCGCTGTCGAAGGGAATCCCGACGATCGCGATGTCTGCCCGCTCGACCTCGTCGAGCCGCGGGAGTCGCGCAAAGGTCGCGATTCCGGCAAACCGGGGCACGACACTCGCGTCCACCGGCCCGCGGGGCTCATCCGTCGCATCTTTGCTGAACGGTTGCATATTTGACAACTTTCGGTACGCTATAGACAACTACAGCGCAACCGTACGCTGCCCCGTGCAGATCGTCAAGGACGAATGTGTGAGCAGCTTCGAGGAGGAACTGTGCGCGCCATCCACCCCACCGCCGAAGGCACCGCGACACCCATCGGCGCCAAGCTGCGCTCCGCGCGCACCGCTCAGGGCATGTCACTCGCCCAGGTCGCTCAGACGACGGGCCTCAGCAAGGGCTTCCTCAGCCGGGTCGAGCGCGACGAGACGTCACCGAGCGTGGCAACGCTTGTCCAGTTGTGTCAGGTGCTCTCGTTGCCCGTCGGAGCGCTCTTCGCCGAGCCCGACGTTCACCATGTCGCGTACGCCGACGCTCCGCGGATCAACTTGGGCGGAGTGCACGCCGACGAGCGACTGATGTCGCCGCGCGGCGAGGAGCGGGTTCAGCTGCTGCGATCAGAACTCGAGCCGGACGCGCACGGTGGGACCGATCTGTACACGATCAACTGCGACGTCGAAGCGCTCCACATCGTCTCGGGATCACTCACCGTGCGATTCGCCGGTCGCACCGTGGCCGTTCACGCCGGCGACGCACTGACCTTCCCCGGTCGAGAGCCGCACACCTGGCAGGTCGAGGGCGGCGAGCCAGCCGTCGTGCTGTGGGTCATCGTGCCCGCGCCGTGGAGCGGCTCGGCCTGACCGAGACCGCGTCGTATTCGAACCCCAGCGTCCAGATCAGCGCAGGCAGGGGCGCGGCCGCCCCGAAATCGTTGAGGAATCCGCTGATGGCATCCAGGAGCCCGGCAGATAGAACCCTGTCCAGGTCGGGACCGAGGCCGGTCATCCACTTCGTCCCTTCCGCAGCGCGGTGGTCCGCCACAGCTTCGTCGACGCGTTGGAAGGCGACGCTCGGGCCGGCGAAGTCGAACTCGGCCGCCCGCAGCACATCCGGGTCCACGTCGACCGCTTCACACTAAAGCCTGTCCGCGTCTCACTCTGAACGTTAGGCTTGCTAACACAACCCTTGAGATCGGAGGAGCAGCATGAATGGTGACGGCACACAGAGTGAACCGATCCAAGACCAGCATTCTCAATCGGACGAGGACAAGGTGGCGGGGATTCTCGCACAGGAGGAAGCTGACCTCGCCGGCCACAGTGAGCCCCAAGTCCTCGACGCGCTGCGTGAACGATTCGCAGATGCTGGACACACCGTGAGCGAAGAAGCACTCCACGAGCATGCGCGTCGAATCGCCGGCCTCGACCCGAACGATTTCTCCAGCAAAACACGGTGACTTCCTAACGACGATGCAGCGCCACCATCGCGGATGCCGACAGGGTTCTGCGTGGGCATTCAGGAACGGCGTAGGAACCGGATCAGAACCGCGGACCCAGGCTAGCGACAAACAGTAGCGTCGCCGCTACCGGCCGAGCACCCCTCGACATGTGCGAGTCCTCATCGCGACGGCGGAATCTGGACGGGGCGGCCTGGGTGCGAGCCTCTTCGGTCACCCCACTCTCGGCGAGCGGATCGGGGTTACTGCCCATCGAGGCGGCCACCCGTTCTCCACCGCGTCGACGCGGTCGGATGCCAGAAGCGGGAGCGAGTGACCTCTAACTCTCTCCCGGCTTCATCAGCAAGGGGGTCGTCCCGTCCCCTTCCGAGTATCGCCAGGAACAGGGATCTCAATAAGAATCGCTCAACGATGGTTCGGCGACCGCAAGGAGGTGCGCGAGGGAGAATGCTCCGCACGGTCCCGGATGCCCCGGAGCATCCGCTCGGTCATGAGGAAGCTCACCATCTCGATCGGCTCCACGAGCACCTTGGCCCAGTCGGTGAGGTACGCGTACCGCTCGCGAACGACAAGCCGCGTCGACCCGTCGGTTCGAGGTTGAAGGACAAACGCCCACGTGAAATCGTAGGGCGCTCCGGCGCCCGTGCCGTCGAGGGCGACCGCTCCGCGCAACACGAGATGGTGCTCATCCTCGAGATGGACAACCGACAACACGACCTCGGGAGCAAGATTCACATCGTCGCCGACGGAGCGGATCTGAAGTTCGGGCTCGACAGTGTCGACGCTGTGAATCTCGACGCCGGCGAGGTTCTCGACCCAGTCATAGGTGTAGAAGCCGCCGCGGTTCTGGCCGAGCTGCGCAAGCCAAGGCCACATCTCGGAAGGTGTCGCAGCGATCGAGATACCGCGGGTCGCTGTGAGGTTGGGGTTGGGAAGCAGATCATCCCCCGCCAGCGTCATGCGGAGCTCGTCGTCGGTCGCTCCCCACCGCAGCGATGCCCGCCGCGGCGATCGCCATCGCGCCGGCTAGCCCTCGCATCCACACCATGAGGTCACTATCCCACCCGTGCAAATCGAGGGCAACGGATGCCGCCGCACTGGCGTCTGGCGCGCGCCCGACCTCATGGACTAACGACGCTCGAGCAATAGTCCGGCGGACACTGACTCGGATCGGACCCAGCGCGAGGGGCAAATTCATTCGCTGCTCAGCGGTGTCGACGCCCAAAGGGCAGGTCGATAAAAACACACCCATCAAGAAGGCCCGGAACGCAAACTTCCGCTGGGGCTGGGAAATCAATATCGCCGTCCGCGTCGACTCCGAAACCCCTGGGAAGCACCGGTTTCCCGGACTGGCCGTCGCCGCAGATCTCGCACACAACTCAAGAATCGCGACCGGAAACGGACGCGAGAACCCCATAATCCAGAAATGGCTCCCGAGAAGCCTCAGGAGCGATTTCTTTTTGTTTCGACCGGACCGTTTCGTAATGAGTTTCGCAAATGGCCCTTTGGTGGGACTGACAGAATTTGAACCCGCGACCCCTTGAAGGCTCAGGCCTTAACTTTGTCTTCGCCGAATATCTCGAAAAACTCGCGGATGCCCCTGTGTTGACAGGGAACCGGGCGGTTCACTACCTGCAATTGTACTTTGTCAATTTGGGTCGAATCGAGATGAATGTGATGAGTAAATGATGACCATTTGAACCGTCGCGGTCGGCATCGTGATCCCACGTCCTTCAGCACCTTGGGTCGCGACTTAGGACTCTGAGGGCACCAAGGGCAGTTCGGCTCCGTAGTTCCACGACAAGATGGCCGGCTGCTCTCGGTAATAGCTCAGCACGGAGACTGATCCAGCATCCAGGCTGATTTGAGCACCGAATCGAGGGGCCATCCTCAGGTACACGGCGGTGAGAATGCGCAGGAAATGTCCGTGCGCGATCAGGGCGACATCTCCCTCCTCCATGGCAGGCAGCACCCGCGTGAGCACCCGCGACGCGCGGGCGGCGACCTCCTCCACCGTCTCACCAGGCGTGTCACCACGAATCACACCGTGGGTGAATGCGCTCCAGTTGTAGCCGAGTTCACTGCGGATGTCCCGCGTCGTACGCCCCTCGTACCCGCCGTAGTCCCACTCAACGAGAAACGGATCGACCTCAGCATGAAGGCCAGCGAGCTCAGCGGTGCGTCGCGCACGCTGCAGCGGCGAGGTCAGCACGAGGGAGAAATCGTAACCGGCCACTAATTTGCCCGCGCCATGGGCAAGTCCCTCTCCCCGGGCAGTGAGCGGAACATCCGTGAGCCCAGTGTGTTTGCCAGCCTTTGACCACTCCGTCTCCCCATGGCGCAAGAGAATCAGCTTCCCCGACGGGTTATCCGGAGCGGGGTGGCTGGGCAGCGGCTCGATCGTGAACATACGGCAACAGTAGTATCGCACCCCCGTTTCGATGGAGGTTCTTGATTGCTGGAAAGGCCAACGTTCACCCCTGCGGGTGTTCGAAGCGGGTGGGGGAACGGGCATCCCAGCCATCACGCGGCTACGGCCGTTCATGGTGAGCGCAGACGGCTCGGAAAGCGAAGAGCTGCTCGCCCACCCCGGAACAACGGATGTTTCAGGCAGCACTTACACGAGGACGATTCGGGATGAGAACGTGCCGGCAGGGTTCTCCCGTCGCAACATAGTACTAGACAAGTCCGTCCTGGCGAGTGTCTAAAAATGCCGCAGAGTGCTAACCGTCTTGGCCGAGCCGACCTGATCGACGGCCTCCGGGACCTTGTCCAACGTCTGCAGGGCGACGGTTTGAGCACCGGTGTCTACTTCATTGGAGGCGCCGCATTGTCCCTTCGATACATCCCTGATCGTGGTCTCACCGACGATATCGACGCTGAGATTCGTCCCTCTTCCCGAGCGCTTGAGTACGCCCTCGAGATCGCCGACAACCGAGGGCGGGGTGGCGACTGGCTCAACGCCCACGCCGAGACATACATACCCATAGCGAAGAACCCCGGCTGGGAATCCCTCTACGACGATGACTTTGTGTCCGGGTGGGTGGCCTCACCGCCCGCAGCCCCGCCGGCTCCAGAACGGGGACCGTCCCGGAGCAACTAACGACCCACCAACGCCCCAGCCACCGGACACCACGCCAAGGCCAGAACCGGAGGGACATTCTCGCCCGTTGCTCATCATCTGCGGTTAACTGACCGGCGTCGAGGCGCTCGTCACTGCGAACCGAGCGACAAGCGCACCTCGACCTCGCGTTCGACGAAGATCCATTCCTCGGTGCTCCGCAACTCATCGAGCAGCTCGTCGAAATCCGCGACACTTTCGGGCGCGTACTCAAACCAGGTCAAAAAATCGAACGGCCCACCCCCATCACGGCTGTGATGGAGCCGCCGGGCCACAGCTGGCAGCGAGTTCATGGAACGTCGGATGTGGTGACTGGTTTCCTCGAAAATCTGCCGGCGTTCGTCTTGGGCCAGTTCCCACCACTCCTTTGACTTGGTGATGGGGATAAAGGAGGCGACGGTCGCGCCGGGTCGGCCCAGAGCCGGTGACCGCGCCGTCAACTCGGCCAGTTCGGCAGCGGTCGTGTAACGCTGATGACTAACGGTGCCGCGCAGGGTCCACCCCGGGGCGTCCGTGGCCGATGACCCCGACAACCATGATTCATCCTCTGCCGCTCCTTCACGAATCAGCAGACGCGCGGCGGCGGGGAGCCCGTCACCGGTCACCGCGATGATGCGATCAATACGCCACTGGCCAGCATCGCCTGCAGTGAAAGTGACGGGTAGGGCGTCGGTCATTGGAACTCCTGACGGTATCGGCGACTTCGACGCTAACATCATCTTGAAAACCGCCCCAGCAGGCTCTGATGGCGTGCGATCAGGCATCCTCAGGTCGACGCCCCAGCGTCAGCCCAAAAAGGTTCGGCCGCCAGATCTGGGCCTGGCGTTCATCATGGTTGACGGTGACCAGCTCAGCCCGGTCGATTGCTTGGTTGGATCCTCGGGCTTCCAGGGGGGTGCCTCCTGTGACTCCTCGTCGTGCTGCGGCCTTCTCACCGACGTGCTCTGCGATGAGGACGTCGATGGTGGCACCGCCGCGGGTCCACCGGTGCTGATGGCCCTCTGGGCTTTCACCGGCGGACTCGAAGCCGACGTCAACGGGAGCTTTAGTCAAACGATGCCGTCCTCATCGTCAATTGTCTCCCACTCGACGACGCGGCCGAGGGTCGGGACGGCGTCGGCCTTCGTGACCTCGAAGTTCAGCCACTTCGCGTCCCACCCATGCTTCAGTGCGACTCGTTCGGCGGCAGCGACGGAATCGTCCGAGCCGGGGCGGACGTGAAGGACATCCAGGTCCTGCGTGGTCCCCCGATCGAAGTAGCACAGGGCGAGTGCCGCACCGCCCACGAGCCGGATGCCGGCCACCTCACCCGAATTACGAAGCTCGGCGACGAGATCACGGAGGCCGATGATGATCGCGTTGCGGTCCAGCGCGGTGCCGGACATCAGACGCTCGCGAAGGTATCTGCCCATGCAAGAACGCCGCGTTCGGCGAACTCGTTCGGCACGTCATCACGTTCGGGCGCGGGGTCGGCCGGGTCGACCCGAAACACGACAGGTTCGGTCAGTGCGCGATCGGGGTTGTTGACCCATCCAGGCAGCGGGATGTTCTCTTGATTGAGTCGCCATGCCACGAGAGCCGCGATGGCGGCATCCCACATATGATCGCCGGTGGGTTCCGGCTCCGTCAGCCCAAGGATTCCTCGAACGAGTCCGTGTTCGGCGATGAGATTATCGTTCAACTGAAGCAAAGCCCGGAGCGCGCGGTCTGTATCCTTCGCTCGAAGATGCTCTCTGATCGCCTCTGCGGAGCTGGCAGCGTCATCACGACGCGTGGGAGCGGCATACAGGCGGTGTCCGGCGCCGGCGAGCAGCCGATCGACCGTGCTGTAGGCAGCATCCCGTCCACGCTCATGATGGGAGACGCTGGCCTGGTCAATGCCGGTTAGCTCTGCGAGTCTCGCTTGAGTGAGGTGTTTGCTCCGGCGAGCGGCGCGGACGAGAGTAGATGAAGCTGCCACAATCGTCTCCTCCTTATTTCCAATATGACTTGTGCATCATATTCTAGTGCGCACTCGATGCAACCCGTGCCTGAAGGTCTGGCCTACACCGGCAGGATCGGCCTGCAGGGACAACATCGGCCTGGATTGGCTGTGGACACACTTGCCCTCGCCTCGACGATCGGCTCGCGAATCCGCCGGGGCGCCTGGCACGTGAGTGGACGGTGGATGACTTCGATGCGGCAGCCGGCGTCAGCCGCCGCCAACTGGTGAATATTGAGCAAGGCGAAGCGAACCCCAGCCTTGTCGGTTACGACCGGGCCCGCCGCGGCGACCTCCTTGCCCACATCCAGGGCCTCGGCAGCCGCGCCCTCCCCTTCTGCCCCGACCAGCTCGCCTTCGACATCGACCTGCCGCTGCCTGACTTCTACCGGTCGGTCACTGCCCTCGACCTCCGCGGCCGCACCCAAACGGACGTGGAACTCCGTGACCTCGGCCTCGCCGTCAGCCAGCACCAGATGACCCGGTTCTACCCCCTCTTCAAAAAACTCGGAGTCACCCCCGCCTCAGAACTCGTCAACCTGCCGGGCGGCACCGAAGCCCTCGTCGCCGCAGTACGCCTCGCCACCCACACACCCCCAATGCGAAGCGGCAAACGCGTCGTCTTCCTCTCACTCGACGACGGCAGTGGACCGGTATCCAACGTGGTGTTCTTCCACGATGCCCAGGCTGCGATCGGGGCGTCCGTGTTCCGCACCCACTACGCGCTGATCCGCGGCCGGACCCGGCGCACCGGCGCCCGCGGCGTCTCAATGACCGGCGAGCAGATGTGGACCTGCTCGACGTGGCAGGGAAAGTCCGAGCACGTCAGGCTGCGGAACGGGCACGGGAACGGGCTGTGGTCGAGGCAGAGGCCGCGGACAACGTCATTCAGATGTGGAGGCGGAGGGCATGATTGACAGAGTTGCGGACGGGTCAGCGCGTTGACGTTCTCTGAGAACCAATCAGCACTGTTACTTCGCTTAGCGGGACTCTTCTGCGCGATGCCCATCGGAATGGACCAGTCCGGCCTTCAGTCGCCGGCCACAGTGGCCCGCCGGCGGCTGCGGCGACGCCTTGGGTGGGTGTGGTCGTGAACGGCACCGCGCTAAGCCTCAATCTGACCGCTGGATAAAGGATTAGTGTGGTGCCGACTCCCGGACCGCCGACAGTCTCGTCAGCCGAGGTGTCATCATTCGAGATTCTCTGTCGTGGTGCGGTGAAGGCGCAGTGTGACGAGCTGGAACGGGCGGAGCGAAAGCGAGATGGTTCGGTCTGGGCGCCCGATCACGGCGCTTGGCTCAGTCTCCCGCTCGAGCAGGTCGGTCTCCGTGACGTCCGACCAGCCGAATCCCGGAGCCAGATCACCGCGCGCACGCGCGCCCAGTGACTCGTAGAGCCGCACGATCACGTCGCCGGAACGGTCCTCCGCGAGCTTTACAGCCTCGACGACGATCGCCGGATTGGTCACGACGACCAGGGGTGCCACCGGGCCGGCTCCCCTTACCTCGCGCAAGGGCAGATTAACTCGATAACCCTCGTCGACGGCATCCGCGATCTCGGCACCGACGCGCAGCGAGACGACGAACTCCTGCTGGCCCTGATCCGAGGCCGGGTCGGGGAAGAGGGGCGCGCGCAGGAGGGAGACGCGTACGACGGTGCTCGTGCCGCCACCAGGCAATGCGGCGCGGCGGATGTCGTGCCCGTAGCTTGCGTCGTTGGCGACGGCGACACCGTAGCCCGGCTCGCCCACGTGAACCCAGCGGTGGGCAACAGTCTCGAACCGGGCGGAGTCCCAGGAGGTGTTCGCGTGGGTCGGCCGGTAGACATGTCCGAACTGCATTTCGGATGCTGCGCGGTCGGCATGAATCGCGAGGGGGAAGGCGAGCTTCAGGAGTTTCTGAGACTCGTGCCAGTCGATCGCTGTGTGGATGTCGAGGGCACCGGTCGCGCCGTTGAGTCGAAGGGTCTGGACCACGGATGAGGAACCAAAGGATCGGTTGACCCGCACCCCGAATCCGTCGTCCGAGACAGCGACGCTGGAAGCCTCGGTCAAGTCGCGCCCGACGTTCTTGTACGTCTCGTCGAGGTCCCAGGCGTCCCACTGGATCGGGGTGTCCCGGAACAGCTGCAGCAGGTTGGCAGTCTCGCCGGCGGGGATGACTTCTCGGTCGGCGACGAGGTCGCGCATCGACACGATGAGTCCCCGATCGTCGATGACGACACGCACCCGGTCATTGGCAATCACCAAACCGGCCCCGCTTTCGGTGACCTTGGCCGCACCCGCCCTCGCCGCGGTCGCGGCAGAGAGGCCCGGGACGCCGTCGCGTGAGTTCGGTCCGGCGTTGAATGTGAGCGGATGACTGCCGCTGCCGGCCAGGACCTCGAGGGATCGGGTGATCTGTTCACCCAGAGTCTTCGCGACGGCCGCGTAGTTGCGCTCAGCCTCCTGGTGCACCCAGGCGATCGAGGTGCCGGGAAGGATGTCGTGGAACTGCTGTAGGAGCACAGTCTTCCAGACGTCGTCGAGGGCGTCGTACGGATACTCCGTACCTCGAAGGACTGTCGCAGCAGTGGCCCAAAGCTCTGCTTCTCGGAGCAGGTGTTCGCTGCGACGATTGCCGCGCTTCGTCTTGGCCTGGGAGGTGTAGGTGCCGCGATGGAATTCGAGGTACATCTCCCCCGACCAGACCGGCGCCTCGATGTACTCGCGGTGCGCGCTCTGGAAGAACTGCTCCGGCGTCGTCATGGTGACGCGTGGCGATCCCTCGAGGTCACGCGTACGGGCCGCAGCGGCCAGCATCTCGCGGGTTGGGCCTCCACCGCCGTCGCCCCACCCGAATGGAAGGAGCGAAGTAGTGCCGACCCCCTTTTCGGCGTACTGCCGCTCCGCCTTGGCGAGCTCCTTACCGGAGATTTCCGCGCTATAGGTGTCGACTGGGGGGAAATGAGTGAAGATTCTCGTGCCGTCGATGCCCTCCCACCAGAAGGTGTGATGCGGCATCCGATTGGTCTCGTTCCACGACATCTTCTGCGTGAGGAGCCAGCGAGATCCCGCCGCTGCCACAATCTGCGGCAGAGATGCGGTGTAACCGAACGAATCCGGAAGCCACACCTCGAGCGGCTCGACGCCGAGCTCCTCCATGAAGAACTTCTTGCCGGCGACGAATTGCCGTGCGAGCGCTTCACCGCCGGGCATATTCGTGTCGGACTCGACCCACATCCCGCCGACCGGAATGAATCGGCCCGCCGCCACCTGCTTCTTCACCCGCTCGAACAGTTCCGGATAGTAAACCTGCAGCCACGCGTACTGCTGCGCCGAGGAGGCAGCGAAGGTGAAGTCCGGGTCCTCGTCCATGAGCGCCAGAACGTTCGAGAAGGTTCGCGCGACTTTGCGCACGGTCTCGCGCACCGGCCACAGCCAGGCGGAGTCGATGTGGGCGTGACCGACGGCGGCAAGGCGGTGGGCACTCGCGTAGGCGGGACTGGCGAGCACGCCGACGAGCGTCGCACGGGCGGCCGCCGCCGTGCCCGCAACGTTGTCGGGATCGAGAGCATCGGCCATCCGTCCGAGCGCGTGCAGGATGTCGGCCCGTCGCGGAAGACTGTGCGGAAGCTCATTCATCAAGCCGATAAGGGTCCAGGTGTCCTGCAGGAGCTCCCATACGGCGACGTCAAGTTGTCCGAGTTCGAGCCGACGCAGAACGTAACTGGTCGAGTCGCCCGCTGTGGCCTTGTCGCCGAGCTCGGTAACGCCAAAGGTGAAAATACCGGCGATATTCGGATTGGCGGCCGCCTCGAGGTAGATGTCGACGGGCTCCCCAGCGTTTCCCGCCGGGATGTAGCTGTTGAGGGGTTCGATCGCTTTGATGATCACGCCGTCCGCCGTGTAGGCGGTGCCCTCGGCCTGGAAGCCCGGGAGCGTGGCGGAGAACCCGAGGTCGACGACGACCTCAGCCCGGGTGCCATCCTCGGCCCACTCGGCGGGCACACCTCCAGTGAGATGGAACCAGACGGTACCCCAGGGCTTGCCCCACGCACCGCCGACGGCGAAAGGCTCGTAGCTCTGCCCGATGGCCGCGTCGAAAGGCACCGGCTCGTCATCGACGGTCCAGGAAGCGATTGTCAGCGGGGCGGTTCGGCGATAGACGGCGGGCTTGATCCGTTCCCGGATGACGCGCTCGATTCGCGCTTCGAGGAGGACTCGATTGTCATGCATGGTGGCTCCTTAGCCCGCGATGGTCCTCGCCGCGCGGCGAGGCGTGATGGTGAGTTATCCCTTGACTGCGCCCGCGAGGGCGAACGAGCCGCCGATGCCGCGGGACACGAGAACGTACAGAACGATGGCGGGCACCGCATAGACCAGCGAAAACGCTGCGAGTTGTCCGTAGGCGATCGCGCCGTACTGGCCGAAGAAGCTGTAGATGCTGATCGCGGCGGGTTGCTTGCTCGGCGAGAGGAGCAGGATGAACGGCACGAAGAAGTTGCCCCAGGCCTGAAAGAAGACGAAGATAGCGACCACGGCGATGCCCGGTCTCATCAAGGGAACCACGATCAGGCGCAGGGCTCCCATCGCCGATGCGCCGTCGATCCAAGCTGCTTCCTCGAGGGTGATCGGCACCGAATCCATGAAGTTCTTGGTCATGAAGATCGCGATCGGCAGAGACGAAGCGGCCATGAAAAGGATCGTGCCCGGGATCGAGTCCAGCAGATTGAACTGGACGAAAAGGCTGTAGACCGGCACCATGATTGCCGTGATCGGCAGCCCGGTCGCGAACAGCACCCCGTACATGAACGGCTTGTTGAATCTCGCCTGGTAGCGGGACAGCGGATAGGCCGCGAGCAGCGCGGCGACGATCGTGATACCTGCCGTACCGACGGAAATGATCAGGCTATTCCACAGCGGAAGGAACGTGAGTTCGGGAGTGAGAACAGCCGCGAAGTTGTCCAGCGAGAACTCTTCAGGAAACTTGGTCTGGTAGGTGGCCTTGTTGTCGACGGACGCGAAGATGAGCCAGCACAGGGGAAGAAGAAAACAGGCGCCGATCAGGACGAGAACGGCATTGGCGAGGAACCCGATCACGCTCTTCTTGGGGGAGGCTACCGAGACGGGCCGATCGGACTTCCGGGCCTCGGGCGGTGCGGCGATGACTGACATCGGCTAATCCTTCTGCGGACGCAGTGCCCGAATGTAGACGACGGAGAAGATCGCGCCGATGATGAGCATGACGGTGGCGATGGCTGTGCCATAGCCGATGTTGCTGAATCGGAATGCCTCTTTGTAAGCGAGGATCGGCAACGTTGTGCTGTCGTTGCCGGGCCCTCCCGCGGTCATCACGTAGATGAGGGTGAAGACCGACAATGTGAGCAAGCTGATGAGCATGGTGTTCGTCACGATCGTGTTCTTGATCATGGGAATGGTCACGAGAAAGAGGCGCTTGGAGCCGCCGGCTCCGTCGATCATTGCCGCCTCGGTAATCTCCGGCGGTACGTCGTTGAGGGCGGCCTGGTAGACCATCATCGAGAACGCCGTGCCACGCCACAGGTTCGCCAGGATGATCGCGAACATGGGGAAGCTATACAGCCAGTTGGGGCCGGTCATACCGAAGTTCGCCAAAACCTGGTTGAGGGTGCCGTCAGCACTGAAGTAGGCGTAGCAGACGAAGGCGGCGACGATCTCGGGCAGGATCCACGCGGCGACGATGATCGTGCCGACGGAAGAGGTTACCTTCTTATTGGCCTTGTGCATGAGAAGCGCGAGACCAAGGCCAAGGATGTTCTGTGAGATCACAGCGGAGCCGAAAGTGAAGATCGCGGTCAGCCAGAGCGAGAGGGGAAAAACGGGATCGTTGACGAGCTTGACGTAGTTGTCGAAGCCGATCCACTGGGGGTTGCTCGCGTTGACACCGGTGAGCGACGCATTCGTGAACGACCCGTAAACCGACCAGATGATCGGTCCGGCGAGAAACGTGATCATGATGAGAATCGCCGGCACGAGCGGGATCATCCGCACGGCCTTGACAATTCCGCGCACCCGGCGGCGGCGGGAACCCGAGTTCGGTTCCGGCCGCCGCACGTGTGTGTCCTGCGGTGCGAGCACTTCTGCAGTCACTGTGTTCCTGTTCCCGTTTTATCTGTGGGCGCGCACCTGGGTGTCTCGGTACTGCTACTTCTGGATGACGCCCTCGGCACCGACGATCTCTTCGATTGCCTTGTCGTAGGCTGCGGCCGCTTCCTCGGGAGTTGCCTTGTCGGTGATGACTGCCTCGTTGGCCTTCTGGACCTCGGCTGAGATCTGGTTGTAGTCAGCCGTCGCCGGACGGAAGTTCGTCACCTCGACGATGTCGGTGACGGTCTGGACGAAGGGGTTGGCGGCAATGTAGCTCTCGTCGGCGGCGACATCCTTGCGAACGGCAATCTGCGAGTTCTCGTTGTCGTATGCGAGTGCATTGTCCTTGCTCAGCGCCATCGCCATGAAGTCGAAGGCAAGCTGCGGGTCGGCAGTTTTAGCTCCGACTGCGAGTGTCCAGCCGCCTGACATGCTAACGCCGCCCGGCTTCTGGCCGTTCTGGGTCGGGAACACCGTTGCGCCCATGTCGTCGACGTACTCGGGCCACTCGTAAGAGCCACCGGTCTGCCAGAACGAAGGCGTGTAGGAGCCCTCGATCGTTGCGCCGAGAGTCGCGTTTGGGAACATTTCCCCGAAGATGCTCTTCCAGATGTTGGGATCGAGCGCCTGTGCCGGAGTCAGAGCGAGTTCCTCGGAGTAGAGCTCGTCGACGAAGGTGAGGGAGTCGATGAACCCCTGCGAGCCAGTGACCCACTTCGAGGTTTTCGAGTCGTAGAGCGAATCTCCCCCGAGTTCGGTGCCATAGAGGAGTTGGTAGAAGCCCTGCATGTTCGAGCCCTCGCCGGTGCCTGTTCCAGCGTAGAAGTTGAACGGCACGACGTCAGGACTGCTCGCCTTGATCTGGCGTGCGGCCTCCATGACGTCGTCCCAGCTCTTCGGCTCCCAAGGGAGAGCGATTCCGGCCGCCTCGAAGACGGGCTTGCTGTACCAGATCGCACGAGTATCGGTACCGAGGGAGACGGCATAGATGCTTCCGTCGTCGCCCTCGCCTGCCACCTTGGCGGCGTCGGTGAACTGGTCCCAGTCCTCCCACTCGGAGACGTACTCATCCAGGTTGAGGAGGTACCCGGCATCCGCGTCCGCTCGCAACGCATTGGTGTCTTCGTAGAAGATGTCCGGTGCGGTCTCGGCCGAGCGCTGTGAGAGGGCGAGTTTGGTTTTGTAGTCGTCATCTGTTGCTGCGATGGGCTGCAATTCGACGGTCACGCCCTCGTTGGCGGCCTCGAAGTCCGCCTTGGCGGTTGTGAAAAGCGTGTCGAGAGCGGTGAAGGCGTCGGTCTTGATGTAGGCGACCTTGAGGACCTTGTCTTCGCCCTCGGATGGCGCCGATCCGGCCGTGCATCCGGTGAGTGCTACCAGTCCGCCGATCGCGAATGCCGATAGGGCGATTGCTGCTCTTTTCTTCATGGTGCTCCCCTTTGCTCCAAGTACAGATGGTCATGCGGAATGTGGTGCCGACGCACTGGAGAGAAGAGGATGCCTCGCTGCCGTGCCTCGATCTAATAGTACATCGATTAGATAAACCAGCATCAAGGTTTGACCGGGCGTGTCTTGCCGAGTTCCGCACTCGCTCAGGACAGAAGGAGCGCTCTGGGATTCGGAGCGAGTGCGCGATCCAGCACCAGGCAGGCTGCCCCAATCGCCCCTACGTCCTCCCCCACCGTTGATCCCGCCACTGAGATTCGGTGGATGCTTCGCGTGGCGCGGAGCTCTTCGAGCAACTCGGGGATCCTGCGGAGGTAATATCCTGAAAGGCGTGCCCAGAACGGGCCGCCGAATACCACGCGATCGACGTCGAGTAGGTTCGCGATGATAGCCACCGCTTTCGACATCCGTACGGCTGAGCGCTCCACGATCTCGATCGCGGTCGCGTTGCCCGCCTCAGCGGCCGCACACAGCTCCGTGAACCGCGAATCGACAGTGCGAGTGTCGTTGGCGCCCCAAGCATCGTCGAGGACGCCCAAGCGCTCTGCTTCCTGGACGAGTGCCTGGGGCGTACAGGTCACAGTGATGCACCCGCGCAACCCACACAAGCACTTCGGGCCTGCTGGATCGGTGACGATGTGCCCGACCTCTCCTGCGTTTCCGGAGCTTCCCCGGACTACTTCGTCGTGCATTACGAGACCGACCCCGATGCCGGTGCCAAGGTAGAAGAAGGCAAAGCTGCCCAATCCGGATTCCCCACCGGCCCACATCTCGGCGATCGCCGACGCGGTTACGTCCTTGTCGAGGATCGAGGGAAGCCCGACGCCCGACTGGAGCGCGTCCCGCAGCGGAACCCGATGCCATCCGACCAGGTGCGGCGGGTCGACCACCGTACCCAGCACATTGTCGATCGGCCCGGGGGCCGCAATGCCTACCCCGCCGATCCGTTCCCGCGGCACTCCTGAGTCGTCGATTAGCTGCTCGAGCGCCTCGACGATCCGTTCGATGATGAGGGTCGGGTCCATCACCGCTGGGGTCGGAAAACTCGACCGTCTCACGACGCTGCCGGTGAGATCAAGCATTACGAAGGTCACGACCGTCGGATCGACGTGAACTCCGAGCGCGTAGCGCCCGCCGGGATTGAGCCGCAACATCGTGCGGGGTTTACCGGGCCCCGTGCCCGCCTTGCCGGCTTCCTCGATGAACCCGCTGTCAAGCAGGCGCCTGGTGATGTTTGAAATGGTCTGGGGAGAAAGCCCGGTAGCAGTCACGAGCTCGACGCGACTCAGGCCGGTGGCGGATCGACGGATGGCGTCGAGAATAACCGACTGATTGAAATCGGCCATCGCCGGGAGGTTCGTACCCCGACGCGCCGTCACGTCCTTCTGGTCGCTCATGTCACGACGTTAACGCGTCGACGCAGATCTTCGATGACGAGAAGCTTCTCAGCCTTGTTGAGCAGAGCGCAGTCTCTATTGGTCGGCATGAACTCGATGTTAGTAGCTGGCCGTAGGGGGCCATCTGGATGCCGCCACTGGCCGCCGAATTGCACGACGCGGCCAGCGGCAGTCCTGGTTTGCTCGACCCGCCCGCCGGGCCGCGCGCGAGCCTCCAACACAACAACATCCGACCCGGCGTTCATCAGGTCCCGGGCAGCGCTCAACCCAGCAAGGCCAGCTCCACGGGCGACAGTTACGACAACGCCATGGCCGAAGCGTCTGAGTCTGCCATCCGGCCACCGGCCTCGCTGCTACGCGTTCAGCGCGATGGTCAGCCGTTCGATTCCGAGGTCAGCCCCGTCGATGACGGGGATGATTGTCCCATCTATGCGGATGGCCCCGATCGCGTTACCGAGCAGCTGGCGGTCCCGCTTGCTCATCTGCACGGCCAGCTGGTCTCCACGGGTGACCAGGGTGCTGAGGACGGCGAAATCTATGAGATGCCGCTTGACGCCCTGGTCAAGCGGTGCGGTGAATGCGGCAGCTTTGAGGACGAGTGCTCCGAGCAGGTTCGGCCGCCAGATCTGGGCCTGGCGCCCGTCATGGTTGACGGCGACCAGCTCGGCTCGGTCGATTCCTTGGTTGGATCCTCGGGCTTCCAGGGTGGTGCCGCCTGTGACTCCTCGTCGTGCTGCGGCCTTCCCACGGACGTGCTCTGCGATGAGGAGGTCGATGGTGGCATCGCCGCGGGTCCACCGGTGCTGATGGCCTTCTGGGCTTTCACCGGCGGACTCGAATCCGATGTCAACGAGGGCCTTGGTGACCTGATGGAGGATGGTCGGCTGCGCGCGCACATCCAAAACAGCATCCGCGTCGTCGGTCGGCCGATTCGGCGTAGTGTCGCGTTCGACGCACCAGAGGTGCACCATCTGGCCGCCAACCAGGCACCAGTTATTCGGCACCTTCTCGGATAGGTCGAAAAGGGCGTGCCAAGCCAGCGAGGACCGCTGACCGAGTACCGGCATGTCGATGACGGTCATCGGTTGCTCAGCAGTTCCTTGATCCGCTGACTTTCGCGTGGCCCGGCGTGGTCGGCGAGGTCAGCGAGGACAAGGCCCAGCGGCGCTCGCCCGTCGGCGTCAGCTTGGACACGAGCCAGGTGGAGCCAGACATTCGCATTCTTCGCCTTCACCAACAGGTACTCGTTGATGAGCTGCTGGGCGATCTCGGGGTCAACATACGCTTCAACCTCATGTTCGCTGCTAAGCCCCGCGCGGTCGTCACTGATTCCGGAGAGGACTATTCGCTTGTCGCTGCGGAGGTCACCGAGATCATCGGCGTTCGCGTGCAAGGCACGGACCGGTGCGCGATTCCGGAGCCAGCTGGCAAGGAGGAGGGCCGGCGCATTGCTTTCTGCCAGGGCAGCGCACTTGCGGTTCAGGAGCCAGCGAGCCTTCGCCTCCATGTTCTCGGGTTCGACGCCCGACAGCAGAGCGATGAGCGACCATGAGTTGGCCGGGCTCAGCGGGCGGGAGAGCGGAGGCTGTCGACGGAGCTCCGACTCGTCGATTCCCCAGCTTGAGCCGATCTTCTCGGCATCGACCTTGCCCTCGCGGATCAGCTGGTGCACGCGCGCGACAGAGATGTCCTGGCGGGCGGCGTACTCTTTTACACTCAACATGTTACAAGGGTACAACCGCTGAAACTCTTGTGACAAGCGACAGCACCAAATGAATGTGTCAGGCTCGTCCAGATGAGGGACGGCCCAACTGACGGCCCCGCAGCGCGACCACCTCCGTCGCGCCCTGGTCCGCCAAGCCCCTGTGCAGTCCTGTCACACGAGGTTTCTGGGTCATGACGGGGGGAACCGGCGCACAGTCGTGGAATGACCGCGGACCCGACGCGGTCCATGACGCTGACCGGCGCACCGCGCGTCACCTCGGCAGCAGCGTCGCCAAGCTCGGGCAAGTCGCCATCTAAACTGAGTTTGGTACCCACGGAAGGAACCTCAATGAGCATGGAAGGCGCGGCCTGGAGCTCGCTGCACAAGATCTCGACCGCCAGGGACGGCAAGCGCGGCTTCTCCCGTGAGTCCGTGCGGCGGATCATGACGTTCGCGGTGCCCTACCGGTCCAAGCTGCTGATCTTCATCGCCCTCTCTATCGTGGGAGCTTTCCTCGCGATCGCGACGCCGGTACTCGCCGGCCAGGTGGTCGACGTCATCGTCGCCCAGGGCGAGGTCACCACGATCGTTTGGCTCGCCGTCGTCATCGCCCTCGTGGCCGTGGCCGACGCCGCCGTGTCACTCGTGACGCGCTGGTACTCGGCGCGGATCGGCGAAGGCGTGATTTTGGACCTCCGCACCTCCGTCTTCAACCACGTGCAGAAGATGCCGATCGCGTTCTTCACCCGCACGCGGACGGGCGCCCTCGTGAGCCGCCTCAACAACGATGTGATCGGCGCCCAGCAGGCCTTCAGCGGCACGCTGTCCGGCGTGGTTACGAACCTCGTGGCGCTGATCCTCACCCTGATCGTCATGCTCAGCACGTCCTGGCTCGTGACGGTTCTCGCCGTGATCATGCTCCCCATCTTCCTGGTACCCGCCCGCCGCATGGGCAGCCGCCTCGCCGCGCTGCGCCGCGAGGCCGCCGATCACAATTCCGCCATGAGCACGCAGATGACCGAGCGCTTCTCGGCGCCCGGCGCCACCCTCGTCAAGCTGTTCGGTCGGCCCGACGAGGAGGCCGAGGAGTTCCGCGTCCGCGCCGCCCGCGTCCGCGACATCGGTGTCCGGACCGCGATGCTGCAGTTCGTCTTCTTCACCGCCCTGATGCTCGTCTCCGCTCTCGCCCTCGCGCTCGTCTATGGGCTCGGCGGCTTCCTCGCACTCGCCGGCCAGCTGAATACCGGTGACGTGGTCACCCTGGCGCTCCTCCTCACCCGCCTCTACGCGCCGCTCACCAGCCTCGCAAACGCACGGGTGGAGATCATGAGCGCGGTGGTCAGCTTCGAGCGCGTCTTCGAGGTGCTGGACCTCGACCCGCTCATCAAGGAGAAGCCCGACGCCGTCGCCGTCCCCGAAGGCCCAGTGGCCGTCGAGTTCGACAACGTCCGCTTCGCCTACCCGTCCGCGGACAAAGTCTCCCTCGCCTCTCTCGAGGAGGTTGCCACGCTGGACACCCGAGGCGGCGAGGAGGTGCTGCACGGCGTGTCCTTCAGGATCGAGCCGGGGCAGACCGTTGCCCTCGTTGGTACGTCCGGTGCCGGCAAGTCCACAATTGCGCAGCTCCTCTCGCGCCTGTATGACGTCGACAGCGGCGCCGTGCGCCTCGCGGGGACGGATGTCCGCGATGTCACTTTCGTCTCCATGCGGCACACCCTGGGCATGGTGACGCAGGACGGCCACCTGTTCCACGAGACCATCCTCTCCAATCTGCGCCTCGCGAGACCGGAGGCGTCCGACGACGAGGTGTGGGACGCCGTCCGCCGTGCGCGGCTCGAGCCGCTCATCCGGTCCCTGCCGGACCAGCTGGACACCATGGTCGGTGAGCGCGGCTACCGACTGTCCGGGGGCGAGCGCCAGCGGATGACCATCGCGAGGCTCCTGCTCGCCCAGCCGCGCGTCGTCATCCTCGACGAGGCGACGGCGGCGCTGGACTCGACGTCTGAGGCCGCCGTGCAGGCGGCGCTCAGCGAGGCGCTCGAGGGAAGGACGGCGATGGTGATCGCACACCGCCTCTCCACCATCCGCAGCGCAGACCTGATCCTCGTGGTTGAGGACGGCTCGATCGTGGAGCGCGGTACGCACGAGGAACTGCTGGCTGTGGGTGGGCGTTACGAGGAATTGCACCGGACCCAATTCGCCGTGCAGAAGAATGATGCGGCCGATGAGGAAGCACTGAGCCGGACCTAGTCGCTGGGCTCGGTATCCCTGCCCCGAGCGCCTCGGAAAGTCGTCTCATCATGTTTCGTTTAATGGGGACTGATGACGACTTGATTGGCTCTGACGAGCTCCAACGAGTCAACTGGACCCGGGGCAGTACCGCACGCCCCATTCGAACTGCTCCACGCCACGCCGGCACGAGCCCGTGGCCTGACAGTACGCTTGGGTCACCAGGCCCCAGAGGCGCTGAGGAGGCACCATGTTCAAGCCATCTCGATCAATCACCACGGCCATGCCGTCGGATCTCGCTATCTCGCGCGCTGCGGCCCGTCGCCCGCTTGAAGAGGTTGCAGCCGACATGGGCATCGGTCCACACCTGCTGGAACCGCACGGAAGTGCAGCGTCGAAGATCTCCCTCGATGCGATCGATGAGCTCCGTGACCGTCCACGGGCCAAGTATGTCGTCGTCACCGCAATCACCTCGACTCCACTCGGGTCGGGCAAGACGACCACCGCGGTCGGGCTCGGTCAGGGCTTCCGGCACATCGACAAGCTCGGGATCGTCGCGATACGGCAGCCGTCGATGGGGCCGACGTTCGGCATCAAGGGCGGAGCCGCTGGTGGCGGCTACGCTCAGGTGGTCCCGATGGAGGCACTGAACCTGCACCTGACCGGCGACACGCACGCCGTTACCGCGGCCCACAATCTATTGTCGGCGATGATCGGCAACCACATCCACAAGGGAAACCGTCTCGGGTTCGACCCCCATGAGATCACCTGGCGACGTGTCCTCGACGTCAACGATCGCGAGCTGCGCACCATCATCACCGGGCTCGGCGGTCCTGACGACGGCAATCCGTTCCAATCCGGTTTCGACATCTCCGCAGCCAGCGAGGTGATGGCGTTGTTGTCGCTGTGCACGTCGTTGCGGGATCTCCGTGAACGGATGGGAAGAATCGTCGTCGGCTACAACCGCGGCGGCGAACCGGTGACCGCCGAGATGCTCAAGGCGGCCGGCGCCATGACCGCGATACTCAAGGACGCCATCAAGCCGAACCTGATGCAGACCGTGGAGCAGACGCCAGTGCTCGTCCACAGCGGTCCGTTCGGGAACATCGCCACCGGTAACTCCTCGGTCGTCGCCGATCTGATCGGCATCCATGCCGGCGACTACCTCATCACCGAGGCGGGGTTCGGTGCAGACATCGGCGCGGAAAAGTTCTTCAATATCAAGTGCCGCGCCTCCGGGCTGGCGCCGGATGCCGCCGTCATCGTCGCGACCGTGCGTGACCTGAAAACTCACTCAAACAAGTACCGGGTCGTCGCCGGCCGACCGCTGCCACCGGAGATGCTCGCCGAGAATCCCGACGACGTCATCGCCGGGGCAGCGAACCTGCGCCGGCAGATCGCCAACATCCGACGGCACGGAGTGACGCCGGTCATTGCGGTGAACGCATTTCCCACCGACTACGACAGTGAGCATCAGGCGATCATGGACGTCGCGGCAGAGGAAGGTGTGCGCGCGGCGGTCAGCTACCACTTCACCGAAGGCGGCAGGGGTGCGGTCGAGCTGGCCGAGGCGGTTGCGGAGGCCTGCGCTGAACCGTCGAGCTTCCACCGGCTCTATCCCGACGAACTTCCCTTGGTCGACAAGATCGATGTGATCGCGCGCGAGATGTACGGCGCCGACGGCTTGGACCTCTCGCCTCTGGCAGCTCGGCAACTCGACAAGTACGAGCGGGCAGGCTTCGGCAGCCTGCCGGTGTGCATCGCCAAGACACACCTGTCCCTGTCGGCCGACCCCAAAATCAAGGGAGCACCCACCGGGTGGCGACTGCCGGTGCGTGAGGTGCGTGCGTCGATCGGGGCCGGGTTCATCTATCCCATCTGCGGCGACATGCGCACCATGCCTGGTCTCTCGTCCGCACCGGCAGCCGAACGCATCGACATCGACGACAACGGCGAGATCGTCGGGTTGTCCTGATCGGCGGACCCGGCCGGGCACCCGGAGGACGGAGGTTCCAAGGCCGGCGCTCGGTCGCAGCCAGAACTATCCAAGTCAAGGCGTGAGCCCCACAGCCGCGATCATGAGAATCCCTGCGCCGAGTTCCACGTTTGCCGCGGCCCAGGCTCTCGACGACGCGAACCCACCAGGGTCACCGAGGCACCCGTCGAAGCCGACCAAGCGGGCCGCCACACACCCGGAACCAAAGGCGAGCGGCATCG
Organism: Cryobacterium sandaracinum; assembly: GCF_004403415.1. NCBI lineage: Bacteria > Bacillati > Actinomycetota > Actinomycetes > Micrococcales > Microbacteriaceae > Cryobacterium > Cryobacterium sandaracinum. The sequence continues at coordinate 27,149 of NZ_SOGO01000020.1, read as the reverse complement.
TCCAGAAGAGATGCAGACTGTATCGGCCAAATTAATTCCGCATGGACCGAAGGCAATTCTTTGCTTCTCGCGGCTGTGTCGACATGCCGCAAGACTAGAAGCAGCACGCCACGATCTCCGGCAATCTGGACCAACGAGACCGCATCGTACGTTGAAGGTTCTTCTTACGGGAAGACAATGGAGCCGTCGATTGACGACTCACTTTCTTCCATGCGCGCCTGCCACATTAGTCAGCGCAGGTCAATGACCACTGCTCGATCGAATCTGTTCCGCACAAAAGGACCGAGTCCGGCCATGATTACCTGCCTGCGCCACACGGCTATGCACGGGACGCTCGCTGCTCGCGACATCTGTCTATTCCTGGTCTTTTGCGAATGCCCGGTCGAGGAGAGCCGCGGTCGCCGGGTTCATTAGCTCGCTCCGCTGAATGTAGTGCTCCACCGTGATCTTCGTGTCCATGTGGCCGAGCAGCTCTGCGGCGAGTTCAATGCTGGCGTTGGCGTTGACCGCAGTCGCAACCGTGCGGCGGAACATGTGCGGGGTAACGCCCTCGATTCCTGCTCCCCCGAGCACGTGACACAACTGACGACGCACGTTCGCTGTGGTCAGCGGGGTGCCCGTCCCCGGGACTGGAACAGCAGTTCATCCAGACCCATGCTGCCGACTTTGGCGAGCGGTCGGCGAACGGCGTCGGCGGTGAACGTGGGCAATGCCACGACGCGACGGGATTTGGCCGTTTGGGGTGGTCCTGCAGGAAGGTCAGCTCACCGTTGCGACTGACAATCGTCCCGGCGAGGCGGATGGACGGTACGGCGCTCATGATATCGACGTCCCTGCGCCCGACGCGGCGTCGCCTTCTGCCGCAGTGCTCGTGGCCGGCTTCTGGACTCAGCTCTTCCCGAATATCCCCGCTGTCCATGGCGAGATAGTGTTCTTTTCATCGCCAGAAGGTGCTATCACCTTCTCGCGCAGCAGCCCAATGCGAGGGCTGCTGGTTGGCCTTCGGGCAAGACAAAAGGGCGAAAGAGTTAAGGCCGCCACGCGTTCCCCGCCAGCGGATCGCAGCTGTCGACTTTGCCCGGCGGCAGCTCCGATCCTTCAGGCCATCGGGTCGTCTCGGTCCAACAAACGCCCGTTTGCTGCACGACCCCCTGGAAATCGACGGTACTGAAATCGACATCATCAAGATTCGAACCAGTCAGGTCTACATCCCTTACGAGCGCGCCGGCGAAGATCGCTCCGCGCAAGTTGACCTCTCGCATAACCGTCCCATCAAAAAAAGCGGCCGTGAAGTCCGACTGGGACAAATCAGAGCCGGTGAAGTCCGATCCCAGGAACTGTGCGCCGGAGAAGTCATTTTTCGAATAAGACTCGAGGCCTCGATTCAAGTTGCGGGCTGAGGTTAGGTTGAACTGCGCCTTGCGAAAGTTGCTGCTAATCAGTTCGGCGTCGTCGAGATTTGCATAGTTAATGTCTGCCTCTGGCATCGTCGCACTGACGATGCGGGCGGAGGTCATCGTCGTATTGCTCAGGTCGGCGTCGGTTAGATCTGCGCTTGTGAAGTCCACGCCGGACAACATCGAACGGGATAAATCGGCTCGCGGAAGGGTTAGCCCGGCCAGGTTCTGATCCTGCAGGTCGAGCCCGCTGAGGGGCGTATACCTCCGTGCCTCGAAAACGTCTGCCGCGGCTTCTTCGTCGACAACGTCGGCCGCCGCCCTGGTTTCAGCCAACGTGGCCGAGACAGAAATATCCCTAATGAAGCGAAGGTTCTCGACCCGCGCATCCCGCAATGCTCGTTCGTCGTCAATCAATTTCTGCCCCAGTAGCGACAGGCCGCCAACCAAAATTGCTACCGTGAAGGCTATAACAAGATCCCTCACCCACCACTTCGAATCATCGGCTTTCAGCATCCGCTTCACCACCGCCACCATGCCCTCTCACGTCGCCCGGCGACTCTTTGAAGTCGCCGATAAATCGAAGCCGGCATCATTGATGCAACTGATACCAAGTTGCGCTCGAATATACAAGCGCATGCACAGGTGCGCGATGGGTCGTACTCTTCAAGCGACGACATCCACCCCCAAGTCAGATCGCGCTGACGCGTCTTGATTTGGTCCATCGGTACGACCTCGATCAGCTCGGCTCCGCATCCAGTTCCGGGCGCCCCACCCGTGCGATGACGAACTCGAGCATGAGGCACGCAGAACCCCAGATGAGAGGGAGCCGCCTCGGTGGCAGCACCGCGTTTAGTCCTCGTCTTTTGCGAATGCTCTGTCGAGGAGAGCCGCGGTCGCCGGGTTCACCAGCTCGCTCCGTTGGATGTAGTGCTGCACCGTGATCTTCGTGTCCGTGTGGCCGAGCAGCTCTGCGGCGAGTTCGATGTTGGCGTTGGCGTTGACCGCGGTCGCGACCGTGCGGTGGAACATGTGCGGGGTCACACCCTCGATTCCCGCTCCCCCGAGCACGTGACGCAATTGACGACGCACGTTCGCGGTGGTTAAAGGGGTACCGTCCCGGGACTGGAACAGCAGATCATCCAGGCCCATGCTCCCGGCATTGGCAAGACGCCGGCGAACCGCGTCGGCGGTGAACGTGGGTAGTGCCACAACGCGACGCGACTCGGCGGTTTTGGGGTGGTCCTGCCGGAAGGTCTGTTCGCCGTTGCGGCTGATAATGGTGCCGGCCAGGCGTATGGACGGTATGGCGCTGGTGATGTCGATGTCCCGGCGGCGGATGGCCAGCACCTCGCCGATTCGGGCTGAGGTGCCGAGCATGACCTCGATGATCGCACCCAGTTGCCCGTCGGGCTTGGGGCCGGAGATGTGATCGGCGGCGCTCTCCCACTGGGCGATCGCCGCGCGGATTACGTTCACCTCGGGGGCCGTGAGCGCATCGGGGAGATGCGGTTCGCGGTACAGGCGGGACACGTGGTCCATCGGATTGCTCGGGAGAATCTCATGCCGCACTGCCAACTCCAGCGCCAGCCGCAGAACGGCACGACCTTGCTTGGCCCGGCTGTGGGAGAGCTTCGCCAGCTGCTTGATGAAATGATCGCAGCGAGCGACACCAATCTCTCGCAGCGTGAGACTGCGGAACACCAGGAGCACGAGCGTGCGCATGTTGCGCTCGTACAGATTCCGCGTCGTCCTCGAGATTCGATTCTCCATGTCGATGTCCTCAAGCCAGTACGTCGCCAAGTCCTCGAACGAGCTGTCCGGCGTCAGCGACGTGTTCGTCGGCTGCTGCAGGTATCTCGTCGCGAGCTTGCTCTTCAGCGATCGTTCAGCCGCCCTGGCGGTGTCTCCGGTGGCCTGAACCTGGCGTGTCTGGCCGTCCCAGTCCCGGTAGCGGGTCCGCGCCTCAAATCGGCCGGACGGCGCCACCCGGATGGTGATATCGCCGAAGGTACTGATCGTCAACCGTGGCCGCGACACTTCAGCTCACCGCCGATCGGTGCGCCGCGGCGGGCTGGATGGCTCCCGCTGCTCGGCAATCCAGGCCCGCACATCGGAGATGGCGAACTTCAGATGCTTGCCGAACCGGTAGGCCGTTGGACCTTTGCCCCGCACACGCCAGTCGTAGACCGTGGAGATCGGGATGCCCAGGTAAGTCGCCAGCTCGTTGATGTCGATCAGGGGTTCCAGGCCCCACGCGTCGGTGGAGGGGGTAGAGGAGGAGATTGGGTAGTCGTCGTGGATGCTCATACCCAGAAGGTGCGCACCGCAATCCCGGACGACCGGGCTGGACCGAGAACGACGTCGCCGCCCCGGATGGGAAGGCCGTCTCAGCGGCTCCAGAGAGGAGTAAAAGATGGGTTTGTGATGGGGAAGTCAAATCTCTAACCAAAAAAGTCCCGGAAACCCTTGAGTTTCCGGGACATTTGGTCGGGCTGACAGGATTTGAACCTGCGACCCCTTGACCCCCAGTCAAGTGCGCTACCAAGCTGCGCCACAGCCCGCCGCTCCTGCAACGATTCCAGCGAACAGAACCAGCAGGAGACAACTTGAATATCTTACCGCGTCTGGGAACCACTCGCGCACCGTCTGGGCCGCGGAGGGAAAGTCGCGGTGCTGAACCGAGCACGGGCGACCGATGCAGTGACACAGCGACGGCGCGGGCGGAGCGTGAGCGCATGCCGGCAGACAGCGAGATCAGGATCGAAGCCGCCGCATCCGTGCTGCGGGGAGACGTGAGCCAGGTGTTCGCCACCCGCGACGACGCGGCACGATGCTGGTGCCAGTACTTCAAGCTACCGAACCGGGAGTTCCAGAACGCTACAGCGCAAGCGTGCGCCGGGATGCTGCGGGAGCAGGTGCAGGCCAGCGCGCCCGGGCCGGGCGTCATCGCGTTTCGCGACGGAGAGCCGGTCGGTTGGTGCGCGGTTGAGCCGAAGCCGGCGTATTCGCGGCTGCAACGGGCGACGGTGGTCACCGTGGGCAAACGGCAGAAGCCTGACGACGCATCCGTGTGGCCGGTCACATGCTTCGTGGCGCGGGTCGGAATCGGCGGCGCGGAGTTGCGGCGGCGCTGCTGTGCGCGGCTGTCGCCCAGGCCCGCGGCGCGGGTGCGGAAAGAATGGGTCGTAATGGAGCTGGTGGCTTAAACGACCGAAAAGGCCACGAGCGGGAGATGGAATATCTCCAGCTCGAGGCCTTGTTTCGTGCAGAACGTTCAGCGCGGAGCGGCTAGCGCTTGCGCTTCTCGCGCACGCGCATGCTGATGTTGATCGGGCTTCCCTCGAAGCCGTAGACCTCGCGCAGGCGACGCTGGATGTAGCGACGGTAGCCCGGGTCGAGGAACCCGGTGGTGAAGATGACGAAGGTCGGCGGGCGGCTGGAGGCCTGGGTGCCGAACAGGATGCGCGGCTGCTTGCCGCTGCGCACGGGGTGCGGGTGCGACGCGGCCAGCTCGGCGAGGAACGCGTTGAACTTGCCGGTGGCGATGCGGGTGTCCCAGGCTTCGAGAGCGGTCTCGAGGGCCGGAACGAGCTTCTCCATGTGGCGCCCGGTCTTGGCCGAGATGTTCACGCGCGGAGCCCAGGAGACGTGCGCCAGGTCCTGCTCGATTTCACGTTCTAGGTAGCGGCGACGGTCGTCGTCGATCTGGTCCCACTTGTTGAATGCCAGCACGAGGGCGCGACCGGATTCGAGCACCAGGTCGATCACGCGCACGTCCTGCTCGCTGATCACCTCGGTCACGTCGATCAGGACCACGGCCACCTCGGCCTTTTCCAGTGCGGCGCTGGTGCGCAGTGAAGCGTAGAAGTCGGCGCCCTGCGAGAGGTGCACGCGACGACGGATGCCGGCCGTGTCGACAAAGCGCCACACCCTGCCGCCGAGCTCGACCTGCTCGTCGACGGGGTCGCGCGTGGTTCCGGCGAGCTCGTTGACAACAACGCGCTCCTCGCCGACGACCTTGTTCAGAAGACTCGACTTGCCCACGTTCGGTCGGCCGAGGATCGCGACGCGGCGTGGTCCGCCGACTTCCTGTTTGGCGACGGCGGAGATCTCGGGGAGTTCCTCAAGGATCGCGTCGAGCAGGTCGGCGACGCCGCGGCCGTGCAGGGCCGAGACGGGCCAGGGCTGGCCGAGGCCGAGCGCCCAGAGGCTCGCGGCCTCAGGCTCCTGGCGGATGTCGTCGACCTTGTTGGCGACGAGGAAGACGGGCTTGCCGGCCTTGCGCAGCAGGCGCACGACGGCCTCGTCGGTGGAGGTCGGTCCCACGTTGGCGTCGACGACGAACATGACGACGTCGCAGAGTTCGATGGCCAGTTCGGCCTGGGCGGCGACGGATGCGTCGATGCCCTTGGCGTCGGGCTCCCAGCCGCCGGTGTCGACGAGGCTGAAGCGGCGTTCGTGCCATTCACCCTTATACGTCACGCGGTCGCGGGTCACGCCGGGGGTGTCCTCCACGACGGCCTCGCGGCGGCCGAGGATGCGGTTCACGAGCGCGGACTTGCCCACGTTCGGGCGGCCGACGATGGCGATGACCGGCAGGGCCGGCAGGTACTGGATGGCGTCGGGGTCTTCCGTCACCGTGTCAAGAACGTCGAAGTCCTCGTCCGCGAGGTCGTACTCGTTCAATCCGGTGCGGAGGGCGGCGGCGCGCTGCGTCACCAGGTCGTCGTCGAGATCGTCCAGGCGCGTCACCAGTTCGGTGTCGGGGTCGGGGATCGTGTCGTCGAAGTCGTTGTTGTTGGTCATGCGATGGCCTCGCGGTAGGTATTGATGACGTCGAGGACCGCGTCAATGGTCTGTTCGAAGTCGAGATGGGTGGAGTCGACGGTGGTCACACCGTCTGCGGCGCTCATGAATTCGACAACCTGTGAGTCAGCGCGATCCCTCGATCGCAGCTGCTCCGCCACGGTTTCAGCCGATTGGGTCGATATTTCCGCAGAGCGCCTAGCCATTCTAGCCTCCTCGGAAGCCGTGAGCAGTATGCGGATCTCGGCGGTGGGAGCGACCACAGTGGTGATGTCCCGGCCCTCGATCACGATTCCGGTGCGCTTGGAGCTTGCCGCGATGGCGCGAAACAGCTCCGTCAGGTGCGTGCGCACCTCCGGGATGCGGGCCACGGAGCTGACGATGGCGGAGACGGCGGGGTCGCGGATCGCGTCGGTGACATCCGCCCGGCCGACCCGAACGACGTGCTCGTCGGGGGCGATGCCGATGGAGTAGTCGAAGTCGCCCAGGGCGGCCACAACGGCGTCGGTGTGCTCCGGGTCGATGCCCCGGTCGCTGACGAACCAGGCGAAGGCCCGGTACGCGGCGCCCGTGTCGAGGTAGTCGAAGCCGATGCGCCTGGCGGCGGCGCGGCTGACGCTGGACTTGCCGCTGCCGGCCGGCCCGTCGATGGCGACGATGTGGGGGCTTGAGTGACGACCCATGATTAACCAGCAATCCGCCAGCCGCGGGCGGCCAGCTCTTCGGTGAGGCGACCAACGGCCTCAGGGAGTACAGAAATTTCGGCCAGGCCCAGTTGGGCGCCCGGTGAGTGCTCGAGGCGGAGGTCTTCGAGGTTGACCCCGACCTCGCCGACCTCGTTGAGGAGTCGGGCAAGCTGCCCGGGGGTGTCGTCGACCATCACGCTGAGCGACACGAAGCGGCGGTCCTGGCCGTGCTTGCCGGGCAGGCGGGCCACCCCGGCGTTGCCGCCGGCGAGTTCCTCGGCCACCTTGCGGCGCGCGCCCGGTGCGGCGGGGGCTTCCAAGGCGTCGATGAAGCGGTCGAGGTCGTCGCGGTAGGCCAGCAGGATGTCCCGCACGGGTTCGGCGTTCGCGCCGAGGATCTGCACCCACAGCTCGGGGTCGCTGGCCGCGACGCGGGTCACGTCGCGCAGACCCTGGCCGGCGAGGTTCAGGGCCGAGCCGGCGGCATCCGTCAACCGGCGAGCCATGATCGTGGAGACGACCTGCGGCACATGGGAAATGAGCGCCACCGCACTGTCGTGCTCCTCGGGGCTCATCTCGACCAGGATCGCGCCGAGGTCGAGGATCAGGTCGTCGATCGCGGTGGCCTGCTGGTAGCTGATCGCGTCGTGCGCGGCCACCACCCAGGGGCGGCCGACGAAGAGGTCGGCGCGGCCGGCAAGGGGTCCCCCGCGTTCGCGGCCGGCCATCGGGTGACCGCCGATGTAGCGGGACACGTCGGCGCCCAGTGCGCGGAGCTCCTGTAGCGGGGCGAGCTTGACGCTGGCGACATCCGTCACGATCGCCTGCGGGTGGGCGGCCAGCTCGCGCGCGACGATCTCGGCCGTCACGTCGGGCGGCACGCACACCACGATCAGCTGCGGCAGGTCGCCGGCAGTGGCGGCGCGGCCGGCGCCGTAGTCGACGGCGATGCTGAGGTTGGTCGGCGACGCGTCGGCGAGGATGACGTCGATGCCGCGCGCGCGGAGGCCCAGGCCGATGCTGGTGCCGAGCAGGCCGGTGCCCACGACGCGCACGGGCCCGATCAGGCGAGATGCAACCACTGGAACTCCTGACCTGGGCCTAGATCTTGGTTTCGGCCCGCGACACGGTGAGCAGCTGCCCGAGTTCGACCTTGGTCAGGTCGCGCACGGCGCCCACGCGCAGCGTGCCGAGGTGCAGCGGGCCGAACTGGCGGCGCACGAGGTCGACGACGGGGTGGCCGACGGACTCCATCATGCGGCGCACGATGCGGTTGCGGCCGGAGTGCAGGGTGAGCTCGACCAGGCTGAAGCCGTCGCCGGGAGGGCTGGTCAGGATGCGCGCCTTGTCGGCGGAGATGGGCCCGTCGTCGAGTTCGATGCCGCTCTGCAGCAGCTGGATGGTCTGCGCCGACACGCGGCCCTCGACCTTGGCGATGTAGGTCTTCAAGACCCCGAACGACGGATGCGCGAGCACGTGCGCGAGATCGCCGTCGTTGGTCAGGATCAGCAGGCCGCTCGTCATCGCGTCGAGGCGGCCCACGTTGAACAGGCGCTCCTCGAACTGGTCGGTGAACTCGCGCAGGTCGGGGCGTCCACTCTCGTCCTGCATCGACGAGACGACGCCGACGGGCTTGTTCAGCATCACGTAGCGGCGGCTGGTGTCCAGCTGCACGGCGACGTTGTCGACCATGATCAGGTCGGAGTCGGGGTGGATCCGGCGGCCCAGCTCGGTGACGACCTTGCCGTTCACGCGCACGCGGCCGGCGGCGATCATCTCCTCGGAGACCCGTCGGGACGCGACGCCCGCGGAGGCCATGACCTTCTGCAGGCGCACGCCGTCGGCGGCGGCCTCGAGATTGGTGGGTGTCCCCTGAATCCCCTGGTTGTCGGTTGTCATGGCAATTCCTCAAATCCGTTCGCGCCGTCATTGAGCAACGGCGATAGGTATGGCAACTCGTCGAGCGAGTTGATTCCGAGCTGGGCTAGCAGAAGGTCTGTGGTGCCGTAATTGATCGCACCGGTCTCACTGTCGGTGAACGCTTCGGTGATCAGACCGCGGCCGAGCAGTGTGCGCACGACCGAATCCACATTAACGGCACGAATCGAGGCTACAGCCCCGCGGCTGATCGGTTGCTTGTAGGCGATCACGGCGAGGGTCTCCAGGGCCGCCTGCGAAAGCCGGCTCGGGTTCTGGGTGACCACGAAGTCGGCCACGGTCACATCGTGCTCGGGCCGCACGTAGATGCGCCAGCCGCCGGCCACCTCGCGCAGCTCGAAGCCGCGGCGCACGGTGCCGGCGAGGCCGTCGAAGTCGGCCACGAGCCGGGCGACGGATGCGCGCACCTCGCCCAGCGTGGCGTCGACGGCCGCGGCGAGCTGCAGCAGCCCCTGCGGTTCGTCGGCGACCATCAGGATGGCCTCGAGGGTGCGCTCGAGCGGGGGGCGCGGGGCATCCGTGCCCTCTGTGTTTTCTGTGTTCTCTGCGTTCTCTGCTGCGGGGGCGGTTTCACTGCTCATAGTCGTGTCACTGCTCATAGTCGCGTCACTGCTCATAGTCGTGTCACTGCTCATAGTCGTGTCAATGCTCATAGTCGGCTCCGAGGTTGGCGAGGGTGTCATCGGTCCAGGTCTCGGCACTCCAGTGCAGGCTGAGGTCGCCGAGCGGCACGAGCTGGTCGAAAGAGATGGCGTCGAGGCGGTACAGCTCGAGCACGGCCAGGAAACGGGCGATCACGACGCCCTTCACCTCGGCGCCCACGATCAGCTCGCGGAACGTGAGCGTGTCGGCGGCGCGCAGCATCCGTACCACGTAGGCCGCCTGTTCACGGATGCTGACCAGCGGCGCGTGCAGGTGGTCGAGCCCCACGCCGGGCAGAACCCGCGGGGTGAGTGCGAGGGCGGCCAGGGCGGCGAAGTCGCCGAGGGAGAGAGTCCAGACCAGCTCGGGAGTCTGGCGGCGGAATTTCTCCTCCAGCCGCACCGCCCGCACGTGCCGGGTGGACTCGGCGTCGAGCCGGCCCTGGAACCAGGCGCTCGCGCTCTTGAAGGCCCGGTACTGCAGTAGCCGGGCGAACAGCAGGTCGCGGGCCTCGAGCAGAGCCACGTCTTCGGCGTCGACAAGCTCACCCTGCGGCAGCAGCCCGACGACCTTGAGGTCGAGCAGGGTGGCAGCGACCACCAGGAATTCGGTGGCCTGGTCGAGCTCTTCGTCCTGGTCGAGGCCGCGCAGGTAGGCGATAAACTCGTCGGTGACCCGGCTCAGGGAGATCTCGGTGATGTCGAGTTCGTGCTTGCCGATCAGGGACAGGAGCAGGTCGAACGGACCCTCGAAGTTGCCGAGGGCGACCGAAAACGACTTCGGTGCGTCCGCGTCAGGCGACGGCGCCACGCTGGATCAGTTCCCGCGCCGCCTGCTTGTAGGCCTTGGCGGCCGCGTGCTCGGGTGCGAATTCGGTGATCGGGACACCGGCGACGCTCGCGTCGGGGAACTTGACCGTGCGGCCGATGACCGTCTCGAGCACACTGTCGCCGAACGCGTCGACGACCCTCTCGAGCACCTCGCGGGAGTGCAGGGTGCGGGAGTCGAACATGGTGGCCAGGATGCCGTCGAGTTCGATGGCCGGGTTGAGCCGGTCACGCACCTTGTCGATGGTCTCGATCAGGAGCGCCACACCGCGGAGGGCGAAAAACTCGCACTCGAGCGGAATGAGCACGCCGTGGCTGGCCGTGAGCGCGTTGACGGTGAGGATACCCAGCGACGGCTGGCAGTCGATCAGGATGACGTCGTAGTCGCCGGAGATCTTGCGCAGCACGCGGGCCAGGATCTGCTCGCGGGCGACCTCGTTGACGAGGTGCACCTCCGCGGCGGACAGGTCGATGTTGGCCGGGATGATGTCGAGGTTGTGCACCGACGTCTTCTGGATGGCGTCGTGCGGGCTGACCGAGCCGCTCAGCAGCAGGTCGTAGATGGTGGTGACGTCGTGGGTGGGCACACCGAGACCGGCGGAGAGGGCGCCTTGCGGGTCGAAGTCGATGGCCAGCACGCGGCGGCCGTAGCCGGCGAGGGCGGCACCCAGGTTGATGGTGGTCGTCGTCTTGCCGACGCCGCCCTTCTGGTTGCACAGCGAAATGATGCGCGCTGGGCCATGACTGGGCAGAACCGCGGGTTCGTCGAAGTCGCGCTTGGGTCGACCGGTCGCACCGACCGGTACCTCGTCTAAACCGGAAAGTCGTGTCCGGTCATCCTGCTTGCGCGCCACTGAGATGCCCTCGATCCGTCTTACACCTGTCACTGTCCCCACTGTAGCGATCGGATCGGGCATGTTGCCGCACGGATCGCCGAAAACCGCAGGTCTGCCGCGTGAACCCGGCGTGTCTCGGCCTGTCATCGGCCTGTCATCGGTCCGTCATCGGTCTCTGATCTGTGGAACCGGGTGAGTCACAGGCTCTTGCGTTAAGATTTTCAAGTGCCTCAGCCATTTACGCCCCTCCGAATCGCGCTCGTTTGCCTGCACACGTCCCCAGGAGCTGAGCCGGGCTCGGGTGACGCCGGGGGCATGAACGTGGTCGTGCGGCACCAGGCGGAGGCTCTCGCCTCCGCCGGCCACCACGTCGATATCCTCACCCGTCGCTCCTCCCCCGTGTCGAAGACGATGCAGTTGAGCCCCGGGGTGACGCTCCGCTTTCTCGAGGCCGGACCGGCCCGTCCCGTGCCGAAGGGCGACCACGAGGAGTTCATCGAGGCGTTCCGCGTGCAGATGGATGCGCTGGGACCCTACGACGTCATCCACTCGCACCATTGGTTCTCGGGTATGGCGGCGCTCCCGCTCGCGCGCCGCCGGGGCATCCCGCACGTGCAGAGCTTCCACAGCATCGCGGCCGACGCGTCGACGCCGTTGTCGGCCGGCGAACGCCCCGAGTCCCCCGGGCGCATGGCTGGCGAGGCCTGGCTGGCGCAAGAGTCGGATGCCCTGGTCGCAATCAGCGAGTCCGAGGCCGACACCATCGTGAAGCGGCTCGGCGGTGCGCCCGAGCGCATCTCGATCGTGCTGCCGGGGGTGGACGGGATTCTGTTCCGGCCCACGGACATCCGGAGTGTCGGTGCCGCCGCGGTTGGGGCTGCCGAACTTTCTGGACCGATCGACATCCGCGGGTACGCGATCGTCGCGGGGCGCCTGCAGCCGCTGAAGGGCCTCGACCTCGCGATCGAGGCGATCGCGGCCGTGCCGGAGCCGATCCGGCCCGAACTCGTGATCGCCGGCGACGCGTCAGCCGACTACGACGGCTATATCGACGAGCTTCGGTCCCTCGCGGCCCGGCACGGAATCGAACGCAACGTGCGTTTCGTGGGTCCGCGGTCCCGCGTGGACCTGGCCCTGCTGCTGAGCGGCGCCCGGGTCGTGCTCGTACCCTCGCACTCTGAAACGTATGGGCTCGTGGCGCTGGAAGCGGCCGCGAGCGGTGTTCCCGTCGTCGCCGCGGCGGCCGGCGGACTGCGCGAGGCGGTGCTCGACGGCGACACCGGCGTGGTGCTGGACTCGCGCGATCCGAAGGTCTGGGCCGGCGCGCTCACGCAGATTCTCTCGAACCCCGCGTTCGCCCGGCGTCTGTCGCTCGCCGCGCGCGAGCGGGCCGAGCACCTGGACTGGCCGCGGTCGGCAGAAGGCCTCGTGACCGTGTACCGGTCGCTGGTGCGCCCCGGTGCCGGCGACCGCCGCCCCTCGCTGCTCAGCGCGTGAGTCTGCTGGACGGTGTTCCCACTGTTCTGTTCGTGCACGCTCATCCCGATGACGAAACCATTGCGACGGGTGCGCTGATTGCGGAAATGGCGGCCCGGGGCATCCGGGTGTCGTTGCTGACCGCCACGCGCGGCGAGCAAGGCGAGGTCGTGCGCGGGCCGCTGTCGGTGCTCGAGGGCACGGATGCGCTCACCCGGGAACGCGAGCGGGAGCTCGCCTGCGCCGCGGCGGCCCTCGGCATCGGTCTCGCGGATCGGTTCTGGCTGGGCACGCCGCCCGCGCGCGCCGCGGGCCTCGCGCCGCGCGCGTACCGGGACTCGGGCATGACCTGGATTCGTCCGGGGCTGGCCGGGCCGGCCGACGACATCGACGGCGACGCCCTGGTGCGGGCGCCCCTGGCCGAAGTGGCCGCGGATGTGGCCGCACTGATCGGGCGGCTTCGGCCTGCCCTCGTGATCAGCTACGACAACGGTGGCGGGTACGGGCATCCGGATCACGTGCGCATGCATGAAGCGGCGCTGGCCGGCAGCCGGGCGGCGGAGGTCGCGTTTGCCGAGGTGGTGCAGGTGGGGGTGGATGGTGCTACATCGGGTGCGGGTGTTGGGGGTGTTGCGGGTTCGGGTGCGGGTGCGGGTGCGGGTGCGGGTGCGGGTGCGGCCGAGTGGTTCGACCTGTCGGCGCACCTCGCGACGGTCACGGCTGCCCTGCGCTGCCACGCGAGCCAGCTCACCGTCGACGAGGGCGGTGGCCACATCGTGCACTCCGGCGGGCAGCGCGAGCCGATCATCACTGTGATGGGGCTGCGCCTGCTCTGAGGTCGGCCGCACCGACCTGCGCCCGTCTGCGGGATCTGCACTGGCTTCCGCTGGTCAGCCGCCGGCCTGGTGTGTAGCCCCTCGTGCATAACTCCTGCAAATCCTGCAGAATAGGCCCGAAAACACGGTGGAACCGGCTCCCAGCAGCCAAATTGCAGGAGCTATGCCAGGGAGGGCGCCGAGACTCCGACGGGTGACGACGCGGGTGACGACGCGGGTGACGGATGCCCCGCGCGGCGGACCCGGCCGCAACTGTTGCCGTTCCGGACAATTGTTGCCGGTACGCGGGCAACAGTTGTCCGGAGCGGCAACAGTTAGGCGGGGTTTGGCTACGCATCCCGGACCGGCGGGGCCGCCGCAGCCCAGAGCGGGGGCGGCTCTCGACAGCCGGCGTCACGTAACCTCGGGGATAATCGCGACACGCCGCATTCGGTGGCCGCTCGACCAGCGGGTTCCGAAAAACTCCGAAGCTAGCGACGGTGACGGATGCCGATGGGCGGGTTCGAGGGCCAGGTCACCGGGTTTCGGGAGGCTCAACCACCGGCGGGGCCGCCGCAGCCGCGAGCGTGGGCGGCTCTCGGCATCCGTCGTCACGTAACTTCGGAAAACACGCGAGACGCAGCCTTCGGTGGCCGCTCGAACGGAATGCCCCGGAAAGCTCAAACGTCAACGGCGCGCGGCGGCCCCGGCCGCCACTGTTGCCGTTCCGGACAGTTGTTGCCGGTACACGGGCAACAGTTGTCCGAAACGGGAACAGTCAGGCGGGGTTGAGCTCGTCCAGGACCGGCGGGGGCTCAACCACCACCGTGGGTGACTCAACCACCGGGGGGACGGAACGGGACACCCGCGCCCGCGGATGCGCCGTCGTGTACATGTCGCGCAGGGTATCCGCGGTGACGAGCGTGTAGATCTGGGTGGTGGCCACCGAGGAGTGGCCGAGCAACTCCTGCACCACGCGCACATCGGCCCCGCCCTCGAGCAGGTGCGTCGCGAAGGAGTGCCGCAGCGTGTGCGGCGAAACATGCCCCTCGAGGCCGGCGCGTTCGGCCGCAGCCCGGATGATCAACCACGCGTTCTGCCGGCTGAGCCTCTTGCCGCGAAGGCCCAGGAACAGGGCCGGCGTCGCCGGTCCACGGGCGGAGAGCAGCGGTCTCCCCCGCACCAGAAACGTGTCGATGGCCGCGCGCGCGTAACTGCCGACCGGCACGATGCGCTGTTTGTCGCCCTTGCCGGTGAGGCGCACCACCTCGGGGTCGAGCACATCGTCCACATTGAGGTTGACCACCTCCGAGACGCGGGCGCCCGTGGCGTAGAGCAGCTCGAGCAGCGCCTTGTCGCGCAGGTTGTGCACCTCGTCGCCGTCAGTCGCCGCGAGCAACAGTGTGACCTGCTCGATCGAAATTGCCTTGGGCAGCCGGGTGCCGAGCTTGGGCGGCTTGGACTCGTGGGCGACATCGGTGTCGACCACGCCCTCCTCGAGCAGAAATCGGTGAAACCCGCGCACGGTCGAGAGGATGCGCGCGATCGACGCCGCCGTCAGCGGCGACTCCTCGCGGGATCCCAAGAACCGCACGTAGTCGGAGACGTGCTGCCGGGTGACGTCGGCAAGTCCGGTCAACCCGACCGCGGCAAGCCACCGGCTGTAGATGGCCAGGTCACGCCGGTAGGCGGACACCGTATTGGTGCTCAGGCCGCGCTCGATCGCGACGTGCCGCAGATACGAGTCCACGGCCGCCGCGACGACCCCACCGGCAACTCCCGGTGCAGGCGGACCGCCCAAACCCGCGACGCCCCGGCCAGCAGGAACACCAGCCGCACCGCTCACACCACCAGACGAGGCCAACCGGTCACACCGTGTGGTCCCAATTGACCGGATGCCGCGGCCACGGCTCATCCGCCGCCCCGAGGGTGCTCCAGCCGCGCGCGCGGGCTGCCTGGGCGGCGAGCACCCCGATCACCAGCGACGGGTTCTGCACCCGGCGGGCCAGCACGGCATCGACGCAGTCATCAAGCGGCACCCAGCGCACCTCGATGTCGGCTTCCTCCTCGGTGCGCTCGAAGATCTCCGGAGCCGCGGCGAGGCCGCGCGCCAGGTAGATGCGGATGACCTCGTTGCTGCCGCCGGGCGAGGTGGCGAACTCACCGAGCACATTCCACTCGGTGGCGACGAGGTCGGTCTCCTCGGCCAGCTCGCGCTGCGCTCCGACGAGTGGATGCTCGCCGTCTTCGTCGAGCAACCCGGCCGGCAGCTCCCAGTCGCGCGTGCGCACGGGGTGCCGGTACTGCTTGATCAGCAGCACCTGGTTGTGCTCGTCGAGGGCGAGGATCGCCACGGCGCCCGGGTGGTCCAGGTACTCGCGATTGATGCGGGAGCCGTTATAGCCGAAGGTGTCGCGGCGGACATCCCACACCTTGCCGTCGAAAACGATCGCGCTGTCCGAGACCGCCGCGAAGGCCGGCTCATCCGCCAGCGGGGCGGAGGCCGATTCGCCGGACTTCTCGGCGGTCACAGGAGCGGTCACATTGGCGGCGGGCACAGACGGGTGGGTCACGGCTCAGGCATCTTCCTTGGCTTCGACCTCGAACAGGCGGCTGGCCTGCTGGCGGTCCAGGGCCGCGCTGATCAGGCCACGGAACAACGGATGCGCGTGGCTGGGCCGGCTGCGCAGCTCCGGGTGCGCCTGCGTGCCCACGTAGAACGGGTGCTCCTCGCGCTTCAGCTCGACGTACTCGACCAGGTGGCGGTCGGGTGAGGTGCCCGAGAACCACAGTCCGGCATCCGCGATCTGAGAGCGGAACGCGTTGTTGACCTCGTAGCGGTGGCGGTGACGTTCGGACGCCTCGGAGGCACCGTAGAGCTCGGCCACGATGGATCCCTCGGCCAGAACGGCCGGGTAGAGACCCAGGCGCATGGTGCCACCCAGGTCGCCGCCCGCGATGATCTCGACCTGCTCTTCCATGGTCGCGACCACCGGGAACTCGGTGTCCTCGTCGAACTCCGAGGAGGATGCGCCGGTGAGGCCGGCCTTGTTGCGGGCGTATTCGATGACCATGCACTGCAGGCCAAGGCAGAGGCCGAGCACGGGGATGCCGTTCTCGCGGGCGAACTTGAGGGCGCCGAGCTTGCCCTCGATGCCGCGCACGCCGAAGCCGCCGGGAACGCAGATGCCGTCGAGCTCACCGAGCAGGCGGTTCGCGCCCTCCTCGGTCTCGCAGTCGTCGGAGGCGATCCAGGTGACTTGGACCCTGGTCTGGTTGGCGAATCCGCCGGCGCGCAGCGCTTCGGTGACCGACAGGTAGGCGTCGGGCAGGTCGATGTACTTGCCGACCAGCCCGATGGTGACGGTGTGCTGGGGCTCGCGCACGGCGTCGAGCACCTTCTGCCAACCGGTCCAGTCGACGCTGGTGACGGGCAGGCCGAGGCGGTCGGTGATGTACTTGTCCAGGCCCTGATCGTGCAGCATGGTGGGGATCTCGTAAATGCTCGGCACGTCGACCGCGTTGACCACGGCGTCTTCGTCGACGTCGCACATCAGCGCGATCTTGCGCTTGTTCGAGTCGGAGACGGGCCGGTCGCTGCGCAGCACGAGCGCATCCGGCTGGATGCCGATGGAACGCAGGGCGGCAACGGAGTGCTGGGTGGGCTTGGTCTTCTGCTCCCCCGCGGCGCCGAGGAACGGCACCAGCGAGACGTGCACGAAGAAGACGTTGTTCCGGCCGAGTTCGTGGCGCACCTGGCGTGCCGCCTCGAGGAACGGCTGGGACTCGATGTCGCCGACCGTGCCGCCGATCTCGGAGATGATCACGTCGGGGCGCAGCTCGTCGCTGGCCTGCAGGCGCATGCGGCGCTTGATCTCGTCGGTGATGTGCGGGATGACCTGCACGGTGTCGCCGAGGTACTCGCCGCGGCGTTCCTTGGCGATCACCTGCGAGTAGACCTGACCGGTCGTGACGTTCGCGGCCTGGTTGAGGTTGATGTCGAGGAACCGTTCGTAGTGTCCGATGTCCAGGTCGGTCTCAGCACCGTCGTCGGTCACGAAGACCTCGCCGTGCTGGAACGGGTTCATCGTGCCGGGGTCCACATTGAGATAGGGGTCGAGCTTCTGCATGACCACGCGGAGACCGCTGGCCGTGAGGAGATTGCCGAGGCTTGCCGCCGTCAGGCCCTTGCCCAAAGAAGAAACGACACCACCGGTCACAAAAATGTGTCGTGTCGTGTCGTTGCGTACTGATTCGTCCGTGCTTTTATTTTCCACCACGGGCTTCGACTCTAGCATTGAGGGCTGACCTATCGGTTGGCGCGGGCGAGGTTCATGAGCTCCCGGGCATGTTCGAGTCCGCTCGCGGAATCGGGCAGGCCGGAGAGCAGGCGGGCCATTTCGGCGGCACGCTCGTCGCCGTGCAGCTGGCGCACGCTGCTGGCGGTGACGGAGCCGTCGCTGTCCTTGACGACGCTGAGGTGGTTGCCGGCGAACGCGGCCACCTGGGCAAGGTGGGTGACCACGATCACCTGGGCGGTTTCGGCGAGCCGGGCCAGCCGGCGGCCGATCTCGATCGCCGCGGCGCCGCCCACGCCGGCGTCGACCTCGTCGAAGACGAAGGTCGGCACCGGGTCGGCCTGGTTGATGACGACCTCGATCGCAAGCATCACCCGGGACAGTTCGCCACCGGAGGCCCCGCGCGCCAGCGACCGTGGCTCCGCCCCCGCGTGCGGGCGCAGGAGAATCTTCACGAGGTCGCGTCCGGTGGCGGTGATCTCGGCCCGGCCGTCGACCTCGACCAGCAGCGACGCGTTCGGCATGGCCAGGGCGGCCAGTTCGGCTGTGACGGCCGCGCCCAGGGCCTCTGCGGCAGCGCGACGGATGCCGGTGAGCTGGTCGGCGAGGCCGTCAGTCGACTGGCGTGCGGCATCCGTTTCGGTGTGGAGCGTGTCTATGCGGTCGGAGTCGCTGTCGAGTTCGAGCAGACGGGCACTGCCGGTGTCGAGAAAGTCGATGGCCTCGTCAAGGCCGCCCGCGTACTTGCGGGCCAGGCCGGTGAGCTCCGAGCGGCGCTCCTGCACGACCTCGAGTTCGCGGGCGCCATCGGCGTCGAGGCCGGCCAGGTAGCTGGAGAGCTGCGCGGCGATGTCGGCAACCAGGAAGCCGGCGTTTGCGAGTGCCTCGGCAAGGGGCGGCAGGGCCGGGTCGTGCTCCCCGGCCCGTTCGAGCTGGCGCCGGGCGGACTCGAGCAGGGCGACAGCGTCGGGCATCTCGTCGGGGTTCTCCTCCGCCGAGAGCAACTCCCGGGCCTGGGCGGCCGCGATGCGCAGCTCCTCGAGGTTGCCGAGGCGTTCGGCGCGTTCGCTGAGCGACTCGTCTTCGCCGCGCTGGGGGGCGACGAGTTCGATCTCGTCGATGGCGGCGCGCAGCGTGTCGGCCTCGCGGGCGCGCTGGTCCTGCTCGTCGACGAGTCGGTCGAGCTCACTCTGAAGGCCCTGCCAGCGGTAGTAGGCCCTCTGGAACAGGTCGAGGGTTTCGGCGAGCGTCGGCCCGGCGAAGCGGTCCAGGGCTGCAGCCTGGGCGACGGCCGAACGCAGACGCACCTGGTCGGACTGGCCGTGCACGACCACGAGGTCGCCGCCGAGGTCGCTGAGCACGCCGGCGGGGGCGCTGCGCCCGCCGACCACGGCCCGGCTGCGTCCCTCCGCGGACACCGAGCGGCTGAGGATGAGTTCGGGGCCGTCGAGGTCTCCCCCGGCGTCCCGCACGCGGGTCGCGACGGTGCCGTCGGCGGGGATCAGCCAGCGGCCCTCCACCCAGCTCTGCGACTGGCCCTGGCGCACGAGACCGGGATCGGCACGCTGGCCGAGCAGCAGGCCGAGCGCGGTGACGACCATGGTTTTGCCGGCGCCGGTCTCGCCCGTCACGGCGGTGAAGCCGGGGCCGAGCGGCAGGGTGGCCTCAGCAATGACACCGAGGTCACGGATGACGAGCTCCTCGATCATGCGGAACGCCTATTCACGGCCGACCGGGCCTCTCCAACCCGTGACGGGCAGGTTGAATTTGTTGACCAGTCGGTCGGTGAACGGGCCGCTGTGCAGGCGGGCCAGCCGAACGGGAATCGGTGAACGGCGCACGATCACACGGGAGCCCGGCGGCAGGTCGTGCACGCGGCGACCGTCGGCGCAGAGCACCGCGGCCCCGCCGGTGCGGGCGAGCACCTCCACGGCGAGCGACGAGTCCGGGCCCACGACGAGCGGGCGGGCGAAGAGGGCGTGAGCGCTGAGCGGCACCAGCAGCAGCGCGTCGAGCGTCGGCCAGACGATCGGGCCGCCGCCCGAGAAGGCGTAGGCGGTGGAGCCCGTGGGCGTGGACATGACCACGCCGTCGCAACCGAAGGAGGAGAGCGGGCGGCCGTCGACCTCGATGACGACCTCGAGCATCCGTTCACGGCTGGATTTCTCGACTGTGGCCTCGTTCAACGCCCAGGTCTCGTAGATCACCTCATCGCCGAGCTTGACCCGAACGGCGAGGGCCATGCGTTCCTCGACCAGGTAGTCGCGCAGCAGAGCCCGGCGCACGGCCTCACCGAGGTCGTCGCGCTCGCTCTCGGCGAGGAAACCTACGTGGCCGAGGTTGATGCCGAGCAATGGGGCCGAACAGCCGCGCACGACTTCGGCGGCACGCAGGATGGTGCCGTCGCCGCCGAGCACGATCACGAGTTCGAGTTCGGTGGTCGCGACGCACTCGTGCAGGATCGCGATCTGGTCGTCGAGGTCCGGGCAGTGCGCGAGCAGGTCGGCGCGCTCGTTGCGGGCCAGCACCGGCACGGCTCCGGCGGCCAGCAGCTGCTGGCAGACGGTGACGGCGGCCTCGAGGGAATCCGTGCGGCCGGTGTGCGCGACGACGAGGATGTTGCGTGGTGCTGCACTCATTTAGTCACTCCCACCAGCGCCGTTGTGCGTTCGATCCATTCTGTCGGATTGCTGCCGACCGCGCTCGACAGCCAGCACAGGTACTCGCGATTTCCGGCGCCGCCGGCGATGGGCGAGGCGATCAAACCGTTCGTCTTGAGGCCGAGATCCCACGCCGCCCAGAGCACACCGGCAATCGCGTCGGCACGGAGGCCCGGATCGTGCACGACGCCCTCGCGGATGCTGCCCTTGCCGACCTCGAATTGCGGCTTGATCAGCAGCACGAAGTCGGCACCGTCGGCGGCGGACGCCACCAGGGCCGGAAGCACGGTGGTCAGGGAGATGAAGGACAGGTCTCCCACGACCAGGTCCACCCGCTGCGGCACCCCGGAGGCGGCCGCGATCTTCTCGGCCGTGGCGTAGCGCAGGTTGAACCCCTCGACCAGCACGAGTCGCGGCTCGGTCGCCAGCTGAGGGGCCAGTTGCCCGTGCCCCACATCCACCCCGATGACCTGGCCGGCGCCGCGTTCGAGCAGCACCTGGCTGAAGCCGCCCGTGGACACTCCGGCGTCGAGCACCGTGCGGCCCAGGGCCGGAACCGCGAAGGCGTCGAGGGCGGCGATGAGCTTGTGGGCGCCGCGGCTGACGTAGTGGTCGGTGGCCGCCACCTCGATCAGCTGGGTGTCCCGCACCTTGGCGGATGCCTTGACGACGGGCGTGCCGTCGACCGTGACCAGTCCGCCCACGATCAGCTGCGCGGCGACGGTGCGGGACCGGGCCAGACCGCGCTCGGCGACGGCCGAGTCGAGGCGCTGGTGGGGCATCCGCTCGCCGGCAACGCCGGGGTCGCTGGGGTCGCTGGCACTGGTGTCGGGGGCGACGTCATCGGGGGCGCCCATCGGGGTTCCGTCGACGTCGGTCATGGGTGGCTCGCCCGGGGAACGTCTCCACCTTCGAGGTGGCCCCGCAGCCCGTCGTGCTCCTGAACGTACGCGGCGGCGCGCTCCTCGAGGGGCCGGTCTTCGATCGCGGCGAGCCGCGCGGGAAGATCCTGGGTTACGTCGTCCGTCGTCACGTGGGGCTGATTCACCCTCTCCACGTTACCGTCCGAGATACAGTCGCTCCGGAACAGTGAGCCCGTAGATGGGCCGACCGGATGCCCAGATCACGGCGCAGGCGGCGCGGAGCAGGTTGATCGCCCCGTCACCCTCGGCCACGATCGTGACGTCGGCGCCGACAATGCGCACCGTCGCCCCGTTCACCGTGGCGGAGGAGCCGTCCTTGGAGAACACCGTCTGCGGGTAAGGCTCGTGCAGCTGGCGCAGGTCGTCGAGGATATACGTCGGCCGCGACTTGGCGTCGGCGGCCAGGGTCTGCTTGGCCTTGTCGATGCCGGTGAGCACCAGCGCGGCCGGAATGCCGGCCCGGTTCGCGCCGAGGATGTCGGTGTCGAGGCGGTCGCCGATGAACAGGGGCGCCTGCGCCTCGAAGCGGGTGACGGCCTCGGTGAAGATGGCCACCTCGGGCTTGCCGGCCACGATCGGCAGGCGACCGACGGCGCTGTGCACGGCGGAGACGAGGGTGCCGTTGCCGGGCGCGATCCCCCGGGCCACCGGGATGGTCCAGTCGGTGTTCGTGGCGATCCACGGGATCTCCACGCCATCCTCGTTCGGGTGCAGGGCGAACGCGGCCTCGGCCAGGTCCTTCCAGCCGAGGTCGGGCGAGAAGCCCTGGATCACGGCGGCCGGAGCGTCATCCGCCGAGCGGGTGACGACGAAGCCACCCTTTTCAACCTCGGTCAGAAGACCTTCGCCGCCGATCACGAGGATGCGCGAGCCGGCCGGCACCTCATCCGCGAGCAGACGCACGGCGGCCTGCGGTGAGGTTACGACATCCGTCGCCACCGTGTGCAGGCCCAGTTCGGAGAGGTGGTCCGCCACGGACTGGTCGGTGCGGGACGCGTTGTTGGTGAGGTAGCCGACCCGCACAGTTTCCGCCGCACGGTTCAGGCTCTCGACCGCGAACGGGATGGCCGCTGGACCGGCGTAGACCACGCCGTCCAGGTCGACCAGAACCACGTCGACGCCGGTCAGCGGGGTGACCGCCTCAAGCACGCGGCGACGCCTGAGCATCGTGCTCCGCCTCGTCGGTGGAGTCGTCGGCGTCATTCGCGGACTCTTCGTCGGAGACGTCAGTCGCGTCGTCGTCGTCGTCGGTGGAGTCGTCGGCGTCATTCGCGGACTCTTCGTCGGAGACGTCAGTCGCGTCGTCGTCGTCGGTGTCGGTGTCGGTGTCGGTGTCGGTGTCGTCGGACTCCTTCTCGTCGATCTCCTCCTCGTCGATCTCCTCCTCGTCGATCTCGAGGATCTCCATGGTCTCGTCGAAATCGGTCACGCCGGACACGGCAGCGTCGGCCCGTTCGGCCCGCTCGTTCCACAGTTCGGCCTCGTCGTCGCGGCCCAGCTCGCCGAGAACCTCGGCGTAGGCGGCGAACAGCTCGGCGCTGTAGGAGAACGCGGTCTTCGGGTCCAGCTGCGGGATCTCCAGCTCGCTGAGCGCAGCCTCGGTCTCGCCGAGGTCCAGACGCGCCCCGGACATGGCGATCGCCAGGGCAACCTGAACGGATGCCGGCAGCGAGGCGCGCTCGACGGAGCGTCCCAGCTCGAGCGCCCGGTCCGGGCGGCCCACGCCGCGCTCACTGTCCACCATCAGCGCAAGCTGATCGTTGGAACCGGAGATGCGGCGATAGGTGCGCAGTTCCCGCAGCGCCAGGGCGAAGTCGCCCGTGGCGTAGGCGGTGATCGCGAGGCTCTCGCGCACCACGGCGATCCGGCCGGCACGACGGGCAGCCGACAGGACGTGGCGGTGAGCCAGCTCGGGGTCTTCGTCGATGACGCGGGCGGCCATGGCCAAGTGGCGGCCGACGGCCTCGGCGTTGTCCTTGCTGAGGGTCTTGAGCTCGTTGCGGGCGATCCGGTCGAGGTCCTGCGACGTGATGTCGTCGGGCAGCTCGGGGTCGTCGTGGCGCGGGCGCACCGAACGAAGCTCGCGCTGCATGCGCTGCTCTTCGGTCATCTCCTCTTCGACGACACGGGCATCGCGGTCACCGCGGGCCGGGGCACCGTCACGGGTCCACAGCTTCTTACCGGCGTCTCCGCGCGGAGCTCCGGCACGGTTCGGCGAACCGCCGCGCTGGGTCCAGGGCTTCTCGCCACCCTGCTGCGGGCGATCGGTGCGCTCGGGACGGGCGCCGTCCTTGGCCCAGGGCTTGCGCTCCCCGCCGCCGGAGGAGCGATCGGAGTTGCCCCGGTACGGGGGACGCTCGCCGCCCTGCGGGCGATCGGGATTGCCCCGGTACGGGGGACGCTCGCCGCCCTGCGGGCGATCGGGATTGCCCCGGTAGCCACCGGTAGAGGGACGGTCCGAATTGCCACGGTAAGGGGGACGCTCACCCTGCTGCGGACGGTCGGAATTGCCGCGGGAGGAAGGACGCTCACCCTGCTGCGGACGCTCGGAGTTGCCACGGTAAGGAGGACGCTCGCCACCCTGCGGGCGTTCAGAGTTGCCCCGGTAGCCACCGGTAGAGGGACGGTCCGAATTGCCACGGTAGGGAGGACGCTCGCCCTGTTGCGGGCGGACAGAGTTGCCACGATAAGGGGGACGCTCGCCACCCTGCTGCGGACGCTCGGAGTTGCCACGATAAGGGGGACGTTCACCATCACGCTGGGGACGGTCAGTATTGCCACGGTAACCACCCGTGGCCGGGCGGTCGGAGTTGCCACGATAAGGGGGACGCTGACCATCACGCTGCGGACGCTCGGTATCGCCACGGTACGAAGGACGCTCGCCACCGTTGGCCGGACGCTCGGAATTTGCACGGTAACCGCCCGTGGAGGGACGATCGGAGTTCCCGCGGTAGGGAGGACGCTCGCCTCCCTGCTTCGGACGCTCGGAATTACCGCGGTAAGGGGGACGCTCACCGTCACGCTGCGGACGGTCGGACCGGCCCTGGTAACCCCCGTTGGAACGACGATCGTCTCGTCCGCCGTCGCGTGATTCGTTATCGTGCGTTCCTGAAGGGCTCACTGTGTCTCCTGTGTAATTTGACCTGTCATTTCGACAGACCTATCAACAGTAACTCAACGCCAAATGACCACCCGTCTGGGAGGCCATTTTGGTTGATTCTGAATCGAGTCCGGCGGTGTCATACCGGGTCGCGGCGAGTGTCCCTCTCCGGTCGAGAGTGGTGGCTCTACCGGGCACTTTCGACCGGAATGAAGACATTCACTCTCGCTCACCACATGGAATTCACCTCGAGGGGTGGCCAACTGTCGTTGGTGCAGGTGTGCCCTCCCACGGGGTGGTGTGGTTCGTGGCGCAAGGTGTGGAGGTGGACGCACGGTATGGAGGTGGGCGCAGGTAGAGCGTGCGCCGCGGGGCGGCTTGGCCAGGGCCCGTGTGTGTGTGGCTAACTCAGGACATCTGTTGCCCGCAGTAGACGGCCGCCGCGGGTTAGTGCGGCATTGGTGCGGATGCCCGGCACGGCCCGGCTGGATCTCCTGAGTTGGCCACGACCGCTGCTGGATGTGCGCCGCGGGGTGGATGGGGCGGGGGCGTCGCTGTTGGTGGGCGCCGGGCGGGGCGGTGGTGGTTAACGCACAATGGCCACCCGTTGGGGTGGCCATTGTGTGTGTTGCTACGTTGAGTCCGGCGGTGTCCTACTCTCCCACAGGGTCCCCCCTGCAGTACCATCGGCGCTGAGAGTCTTAGCTTCCGGGTTCGGAATGTGACCGGGCGTTTCCCTCTCGCTATAGCCGCCGAAACATCTTTCGATGAATCGAATCTATATTTTTTAGTTATAGAGCCCTCAGTGTTTATGAGTCACCGTGGGGCGTTGTTCTCGACCGTACATCGAGAACCACATAGTGGACGCTTGCAGCTTATTCAAACTGGTGTGTTATCAAATTATTGGCTTATTAGTACCGGTCAGCTCCGAGGGTCTTTAGTCCCCTCTTCCACATCCGGCCTATCAACGCAGTAGTCTAGCTGCGAGCCTCTCCCCCGAAGGGATGGAAATCTCATCTCGAAGCCGGCTTCCCGCTTAGATGCTTTCAGCGGTTATCCGTTCCGAACGTAGCTAATCAGCGGTGCTCCTGGCGGAACAACTGACACACCAGAGGTTCGTCCATCCCGGTCCTCTCGTACTAGGGATAGATCTTCTCAAATTTCCTGCGCGCGCAGCGGATAGGGACCGAACTGTCTCACGACGTTCTAAACCCAGCTCGCGTACCGCTTTAATGGGCGAACAGCCCAACCCTTGGGACCTACTCCAGCCCCAGGATGCGACGAGCCGACATCGAGGTGCCAAACCATGCCGTCGATATGGACTCTTGGGCAAGATCAGCCTGTTATCCCCGAGGTACCTTTTATCCGTTGAGCGACAGCGCTTCCACAAGCCACTGCCGGATCACTAGTCCCGACTTTCGTCCCTGCTCGACTTGTCAGTCTCACAGTCAAGCTCCCTTGTGCACTTACACTCGACACCTGATTGCCAACCAGGTTGAGGGAACCTTTGGGCGCCTCCGTTACTTTTTAGGAGGCAACCGCCCCAGTTAAACTACCCACCAGGCACTGTCCCTGAACCGGATCACGGTTCGAAGTTAGATATCCAATATGACCAGAGTGGTATTTCAACGTTGACTCCACCTGAACTAGCGTCCAAGCTTCACAGTCTCCCACCTATCCTACACAAGCCACACCGAACACCAATACCAAGCTGTAGTAAAGGTCACGGGGTCTTTCCGTCCTGCTGCGCGTAACGAGCATCTTTACTCGTAATGCAATTTCGCCGAGTTCGCGGTTGAGACAGCTGGGAAGTCGTTACGCCATTCGTGCAGGTCGGAACTTACCCGACAAGGAATTTCGCTACCTTAGGATGGTTATAGTTACCACCGCCGTTTACTGGGGCTTAAATTCTCAGCTTCGCCTTGCGGCTAACCGTTCCTCTTAACCTTCCAGCACCGGGCAGGCGTCAGTCCGTATACATCGTCTTGCGACTTGGCACGGACCTGTGTTTTTAGTAAACAGTCGCTTCCCACTGGTCTCTGCGGCCTTCGAACGCTCCAGGAGTAAATCCCTTCACGCCTCAGGCCCCCCTTCTCCCGAAGTTACGGGGGCATTTTGCCGAGTTCCTTAACCACGATTCTCTCGATCTCCTTAGTATTCTCTACCTGATCACCTGAGTCGGTTTGGGGTACGGGTGACTAAAACCTCGCGTCGATGCTTTTCTTGGCAGCATAGGATCACTGATTTCGTCCGTGAGGACTACCCATCGGGTCTCAACCTTCATGAGAGACGGATTTGCCTATCTCTCGGCCTACATCCTTAGACCGGGACAACCATCGCCCGGCTCAGCTACCTTCCTGCGTCACACCTGTTAATACGCTAACCGCACCAGCATAGGGTCGCACGCTAGGCCCCACGCTTCACCCCGAAGGGATCCATCTAGAGGATTCAGATGCTTAGCATTTCTGGATTAGTTTGGGCGGTTTTTCGCCAGTACGGGAATATAAACCCGTTGTCCATCGACTACGCCTGTCGGCCTCGCCTTAGGTCCCGACTTACCCAGGGCGGATTAGCCTGGCCCTGGAAACCTTGATCTTTCGGAGGACGGGTTTCTCACCCGTCTTTCGCTACTCATGCCTGCATTCTCACTCGTGTAGCCTCCACGGCTGGTTTACACCGCCGCTTCGCTGGCCACACGACGCTCTCCTACCCATCAACACGGCTGAACCAACACCACAAGGG
>NZ_SOGO01000039.1:0-55384 GCF_004403415.1 Cryobacterium sandaracinum | reverse complement strand
AGCGGCTGCGGGCGGCCGAGGGCGCGGCCGGCCAGGTGCGGCGTCTCGACGCGGAGCTGGAGGTGGCGCACCGGGCCGACGCGGTCGCCGCCGGCGAGAACGCGGCGGCGGCGGTGCGCTACCAGACCCTTGTGGACCGGCGGCTGGCCGGCCACGCCGTCGAGTTGGCCTCGCACCTCGTGCCGGGGGAGCCGTGCGAGGTGTGCGGCTCGACCGCGCATCCGGCTCCCGCCACCGGCGATGAAGAACCGGTCACCGAAGCCGACATCGTGGCGGCACGGGCATGCCTGAAGCAGGCGCAGACCCGACTCGATCAGACGCACGTCGCCGCAGGCACCGTGGCCACCGATCTGGCCGAGGCCCGGGCCCGGGCCGGGGAGCGCACCATCGACGAAATCGTCGCCGAAATGGCCGCGTCCGAGGTGGCCCTCGCCGCGGCCGTGAACGCGGGCGTGCGGGCGGCAGCGCTCGGCCTCGACAAGAGCCGGCTGCGGGCCGAACTCGACGAGGCCGGCCGTGCCCTGGCAGGCCTCTGCTCCGCCCGCGATGTGGCGGCCGTGCAGCTTGCCGAGCGCCGCAGCGCCCGACAGGCCATCGACGACCGAGTGTCCGCCCAGCGCGGCGACTTCGCCTCGGTGGGCCACCGGGTCGATCGGCTGCGGGCAGAGCTGGCCTCCGCGCGGGCCCTCGGCGAGGCCCTCGACCACAGCCGTGAGCGCCGGAGCCTGCGGAACGCCGCCGGCGCATCCGTTCAGGCTCAGCTGGACCGCGAAGGTTTCGTCGACGAGCAGGACGTGGCCGCCGCCCACCAGAACGACGCCGACGTGCGGCAGCTGGAAGAGCTGATCCGCGGCCACGACGATTCGCGCGCGGCGGCGCGCTCGGTGCTGGCTGAACCGGCACTCACGGGTCTTCCCGCCGGCCTGACCGACGTCGGTCCGGCCCGGGAAACCCTGGTGACGGCGGCGGCGGAACGGGATGCGGCGCTGGCCGAACGCGGCTCCCTGGGGGAGCGGGTGGCCGTCATGACCGGCCTGGTCACGGATGCCCGCGTGCACTTCGACGCCGGCGCGGAGCTTCTGTCCACGCAGACGCAGGTTAGGGAGTTGGCGGCGGCCGTGCACGGCGACGAACCCAACACGAAACGGATGCGCCTGGAGACCTACGTTCTCGCCGCGCAGCTCGAGCAGATCATTGCAGCGGCCAACAACCGGCTACGCACCATGACCGGGGGCCGCTACACCCTCGAACACGACGACTCGGTGCAGTTCCGTGGTGGCCAGTCCGGGCTCGGGCTGATGATCCGGGACGCGCACACCGGGCGGGCCCGCCCCACCCAGTCGCTCTCCGGCGGCGAGACGTTCCTGGCGTCATTGGCCCTCGCCCTCGGGCTGGCGGAAATCGTGTCGAACCAGGCCGGCGGCATCGCCCTCGACACCCTGTTCGTCGACGAGGGCTTCGGGTCCCTCGACGGCGCCACCCTGGAAACCGCGATGAGCACCCTGGACGGCCTCCGCGCCGGCGGCCGCACCATCGGTCTGATCAGCCATGTCGACTCCATGAAGGAGCAGATCCCGGCCAAGCTGGTCATCACCGTCACCGACCAGGGCTTCAGCGAGATCGACGAGGTCCTCGTGTCGGTGTAGCCGGGCTGTGCCGGTTCGTGCTGTGCCGGCGCGGGACTAGTCCAGACCGGGCGTGGCCGAGTAGGCAGGCTGGCCGGGGCAGGTCGCGAGCACGCGCACCATGGCGTCGTGCTCGGCCGGGGCCACCCATAGGCCGTAGGTGGCCTTCACGGAGATCTGGCGGGCCACATATTCGCAGCGGAACGACTTCTCCGCGGGTAGCCAGGTGGCGGCGTCCCCGTCGCCCTTCTGCGAGTTGGAGACACCGTCGGAGGCCAGCAGGTTCAGCGGGTCGTTGGCCAGGGCGATCCGCTCTTCCCGGGTCAGTTGTGCGGCGCCGGTTTGCCAGGCGTTCGACAAAGCGACCAGATGGTCGATCTGCACGAGCATCGAGGTGGTCTCGCCGCGCTCGAACGACACCGATTCGCCCGTGTACGGCGCCAGCAGCTGGCCGCTCAAGACCCGGCAGGACGCGTCGGTCACGATCGCGGCCAGGTCGCGGGCCAGGATATCGTTGCGGGTGTCGCAGCCGTTGTCGTCCACGTCGCGCCAGGCGGAGCCGAACTCGCCGGTGCGGTCGTAGCCGGTCTTCGCGGCCTTGCCCTTGACCGGCAGGGTGGCGAGCAGGTCGGCCGCGTCGCCGGTCACCGGGGCCGCGGCCGTGGATCCGACCGGGAAGGGAACGGATGTCTCGCCCGGTGTGACGCCGGGCACGCCGACCACGATCGCCCAGACCAAAGCCAGGAGCGGCAGGACCACCATCAGGGCGGTGACGGGCCGTCGCCTGGAACGCCGGCTGCGGGTTGACGCAGGCTTGCGAGATGCGTGTGGCATGGTGCTCCCAGGGTCGGCTTTCGACCCTACCGGGCGGCAATAATGACGTATGACCAAAAACTGGACCCCGCTCGCCGCCGTCTACCTGGCGCTCAGCCTCGGCGGCCTCGTGGGCACCTGGACCTTCAACCTGCTGGCGATCGTGCAGCTACGCGACTTCGTCGGTGACTGGGTGAACAGCGGTCCGGCGGTGTCGTCACTGACCGTTGACCTGCTGGTGGTGGCGGTGGCCGGCAGCATCCTGATCATCGTCGAGGCCAGGCGGATCGGGATGAAGCGGGGTTGGCTCTACGTGGTGCTCTCGGGTCTGACAGCCTTCGCCTTCACCTTCCCGCTTTTCCTCGCAATGCGGGAACGCACGCTGCAGGCGCAGCGGGTGCGGCCGGCGCCTGCCGGAGCCCGGACCCGCTAGGCGCCAGCCAGGCGGTCTCGAACCAATTCGACGGAGATTTTGCTCAAAACCGGCCCCAAACATCCGTTTCAGCCCGAAATGCTCAAAATCTCGGCTCTCCTGCTGTATCCGTGGGTGTTTCGGAGCGCCTTAACGGCCGCACGCCGCTTCCTGTCTAGGTTTCTGACTGTCTAGGAACAGAAACTCAAGGGGCAGGAAAACGGCGTGCGGTCTCTAACAATAGGGCGGACTTTGCTCGGTGTCGACAAGACAGTGGTCGAGGACGTTGATCTCGACCTCGTAGCGGGCGTTTTTGTTGCGTCGGTTCGGCTGACCAGGTCGATGCGGAACCGGTGCGGGAGCTGCCAGAAACGCTGCCCGCGCTACGACGAGGGGGCGGGGCGCCGCCGGTGGCGGGGATTGGATTTCGGCTCGACCCGGGTCTTTCTGGAGGCGGATGCCCCGCGGGTGTCGTGCCGGGAGCACGGGGTGATCGTGGCCGCAGTCCCGTGGGCCAGGCACCAGGCCGGCCACACGCATCACTTTGACTCTCAGGTCGCGTGGCTGGCCACGCAGACGTCTAAGGCCGCGGTCACCGTGTTGATGCGGATCGCGTAGCGGACGGTCGGGGCGATCATCACCCGGGTGTGGGCCGACACGGAAAAGCTCCATGATCCCTTCGCCGGGCTCACCCGGATCGGGATCGATGAGATCTCCTACAAGCGCGGCCGGAAGTTCTTGACCGTGGTCGTCGACCACGATTCGGGGCGTCTGGTCTGGGCCGCACCCGGCCAGGATAAGGCCACCCTGGGCACGTTCTTCGATGCGCTCGGCGCGGAACGATCCGCTCTGATCACGCATGTTTCCGCGGATGGGGCCGCGTGGATCGCGTCGGTCGTCGCAGCACGCTGCCCGAACGCAGTCCGCTGCGCGGACCCGTTCCACGTCGTGAAGTGGGCCACGGAAGCCCTCGATGAAGTTCGCAAGGCCGCCTGGACCGAGGCCCGCAAACAGGCCCGCCTAAACGAGTCCCGCACGGTTGGCCGGCCCGTGCACGACGCCCCGGCCCGGCCTCACAGCGAGCACGCGAAGTTGATGATGAACTCCCGCTACGCGCTCTGGAAAAACCCCGAGAACCTCACCGAGAAACAACAGATCAAGCTGGCCTGGGTCGTTCACACCAACCCGGCCCTGGGCCGGGCCTACTATCTCAAAGAAGGCCTCCGGCTGGTCTTCAAGCTGCCCCGCGACGAAGCCGCCGAGGCCCTGGACAAGTGGGTCGGATGGGCACGCCGCAGCCGAATACCGTCATTCGTGAAACTCCAACGCTCCATCGTCAAGCACCGGGCCGCGATCCTTGCATCGATCGAGCACGGCCTCTCCAACGGCCGCATCGAGTCCATGAACACCAAGATCCGACTACTCACCCGCATCGCGTTCGGCTTCAAATCACCCGACGCCCTCATCGCCCTCGCCATGCTCAGCCTCGGCGGCCACAAACCAGTGCTCCCCGGCCGGGTTTAACCCACAGAAGCAGCAGGAGAGCCCGAATCTCCGTCGAATTCGTTAGGCCGCACTCAGCTAGTTGGTGTCGGCGGACCGCGCCCTCGTCGAGGGGCGCTTTGCCGCCGGCTTGCGTGGTGTCTTCGCGGCGGGCTTGGCGGCCGTCTTCGACGTCGGCTTTGCCGTAGCCTGCGTGGCGGCCGGCTTCGCCTGGCGTGATTTCTGCTTCGGCTTCGGCTCCGTGAGCCGCAGCACCTTGCCGCCCGTGTTGAGCACATTGTGCCGCGCGCCGGCCGGCACGACCATGGCGGAGTTCTTCCTGATCTTCGTCTTGGTGCCGTCGATCCAGATCTCGCCCTTGCCCTTCTCCACCCGAAAGTACTGGTCTCGATCTGGGTGCACCTCTTTCCCCGATGTCCTCGCCCGGCTCCAGCGCCATCACGACCAGCTGCAGCCCCGGGCGGTGTACAGCACCTGGCGGAAATTCGAGTTGCGGATGGCCGCGTCCTCGATCTTGTCGACAAAACCCGTCATGGGATCCTCCGTTGTTCCAGTGCGCGGTAGTCGCGGCGGCGGAAGTGCTCAACCGCCGCAGTCAACCCCGCTGTTTGCGCCAAAGGGTGAAGTATGCTTCACTTATTTTCGGAGGGGAGTAATCCCCAGCGTGTGGTCGTCATTACGGTTCCGTCATCGGAGCCCGGCCACAGGGACCCGATCCGGGTTGGACCAGACCTCCAGTCGAAAAAGTGACTGGAAGGCATTCCCCATGGACGTTCCCCTCTACGCCTGGCTGGCGGTGTTCGGCATCATCGCCGTCATGCTCGCCGTCGACCTGTTCGCCCATCGCAAGGCCCATGTGATCGGAGTGCGCGAAGCCGCGATCTGGTCCGTGATCTGGGTGCTCATCGGCATCTCCTTCGGCGTCGTGATCTGGGTGACGGCCGGGGCCGAGTTCGGGCAGCAGTATTACGCGGGCTACCTGATCGAGAAGTCCCTCGCGGTCGACAACGTCTTCGTCTGGGCGATCATCTTCGCCGCTTTCGCGGTGCCGCGCCAGTACCAGCACCGGGTGCTGTTCCTCGGCGTTCTCGGTGCGCTCGTGCTGCGCGGCATCTTCATCGCCGCGGGCGCCGTGTTGATCGAGAACTTCTCCTGGATTCTCTACGTGTTCGCTGCGTTCCTGATCTTCACGGGCTACCGCATGATCCGCACCCGCAACGAGCACGCGCACCCCGAGAAATCCCAAGTGCTGCGCCTCTTCCGCCGCTTCATCCCGATGACCGAGACGTTCCACGGCCAGCGCTTACTCGTGCGCAAGAACGGCATTCTGCTCGCCACACCGCTGCTGGCGGTTCTCGTGCTCGTCGAGGTGACGGATGTCGTGTTCGCCGTGGACTCCATCCCGGCCATCTTCGCGGTCACCAGTGAACCGTTCATCGTCTTCACCGCCAACGCCTTTGCAATCCTCGGCCTCCGGGCGATGTACTTCCTGCTCGCCGACCTCATGCACCGATTCGTCTACCTGAAGATTGGTCTCTCGCTGGTGCTGATCTGGGTGGGCGTCAAGATGCTGCTGCTCGACGTCTTCTACATCCCGACGACCGTTTCCCTATCTGTGATCGCGCTGATCATCGCGGTTTCGGTCATGCTCAGCCTCCGGGCCACGCGCGGCCAGGGGCGGCGCGAGTTCGAGGCCGCTCCCGTCGGCTCGTTCCGCGAGGCCACCCCTGAGGAACTCGCCCAGATGGAGCCGGTCTGGCGCCGATCGGCCCGCACGCCCGAGCAGAAGGCACAGAATGCCGAGCAGAAGGCCGAACAGAAGGCTGAGCAGAAGAAGGTGAACGAGACCCTCCGATGACCGAGATGCTGCCCGAACCGCCGCCCGTTCCGCCGCCTGGACCGACGGATGCCCCCGGCAAGCCGTGGACGTTCCTCACCCACCACGCGCACCTGCTCCTGGCTATCGCAGGTAACCCCGATGCGCGGGTGCAGGAGCTCGCCGACACGGTGGGGGTGTCAACCCGGGCGGCGCTGAGCATCATGGCGGACCTGGTCAAGGCCGGCTACATCCGGCGCGAACGGGTGGGGCGGCGCAATCACTACAGCATCGAGCGGAACCGGCCGTTCCGGCATCCGTCGACCGCGGCGCACAGCGTCGACGAGATGATCGCCGCGTTCAGCACTTTCGCGCCGCCGCCGCGATCGGTCTGACCGCGACAGCGGATCAGGCCACGGGTTCGGTCGTCAAAACCTGTGGCCGGAGGCGGCTCGCGGCGATTGCGGCCGCGGCGAGACCGGTGATGAAGGTCGCGATGCCGAGCACGTAGAAGATCACGGTCACGTAGCCGCCCGGCTGGGCCGGTTCGAGGAAGGGATAGGTGTAGAAGCCGGTCAGGGTGCCCCGCACCACGGCGTAAGTCACCCAAGCCAGCGGGTAGATCAGGGCCACACCGAGGCGCTTCCAGGCCAGGGCCGGGCGCCCGGGCGAGAGGATCCAGTCCAGCGCGATGAAGATCGGCGCCCAGACGTGCAACACCTCGTTGGGCCAGCCGACACCGATGAAGCCATCGGAGACGACGTTGCGCAGCAGCGCGTTGTAGACGACCCCGGTGACGACCGCGTAGGTGAGTACCGACATTCGCACCCCGGTGAGGAGTTGGGAATCCGTGCTTCGGCGAAGGGCGAGGGAACCTCCCACGAGCAGCACGACCACGTTCATCAGGCTCGACTGGATGGTGAAGTAGCCGAAATACTCGGTCGCCACGAAGGCGTCGTTCCAGAGCTGGTCGGTGATCTGCGTAATGATGCTCGCGAGGAGCAGCAGTCCCATGCCGATCCGCAGCAGACCGGAAAGCTGCCGGAAGGTGGAGGGCGATGCTGAGTCGGAGCCCACCGGAGAGATCGCTGTTGAAGTCACTGGAAAAGAATAGTGCGGACGAGCTGGGGATTTAGCAGGGCAGGCCGCTTGCCCGGAAGGGGGTCAGCAGCAGAGGCAGGATACTGTTGACGTTCATGCTTATTTAGTTCCTCTTATGAGTAGGCTCACGCTGAAATTCTCGCTGAGGACACGACAGGAAGGTCACAGTTGCTGGAAGTAACTGCGCTCCGCTGGACGCTCACCATCGCCGTCATTCTGGGTCTGCTCGCGTTGGACCTGGGTTTGGCCATCGCCCGGCCGCACGTCGTCAAGTTTCGGGAGGCCGCACTCTCGTCGGTGCTGTACATCGCGGTCGCGATCCTGTTCGGTCTCGTTTTCGCGGCGCAGGTGGGCTGGGGGTTCGGCGCGGAATACTTCGCCGGGTACATCGTTGAGAAGAGCCTGTCCATCGACAACCTCTTCGTCTTCGTGATCATCATGTCGACCTTCGCGGTCCCGGAAAAATACCAGCAGAAAGTTCTCATCTTCGGGATCCTGCTGGCACTCATTCTGCGGGCGATCTTCATTGCACTGGGTTCCGCCCTGCTTTCGCTGTTCTCATTCATGTTCCTGATCTTCGGTCTGGTGCTGATCTTCACAGCCGTACAGCTCTTCCGGCACCGTAACGTCGACCCTGACGTGCAAGACAACGTACTGGTCCGGGTGGCCCGTCGGGGCCTGACCGTTACCGACGACTATGTCGACGGTCGAATGTTCACGCGGAGCGCCGGCCGCCGCGCGGTGACACCGCTGTTTATCGTGCTGATAGCGATCGGCAGCACCGATCTCCTGTTCGCACTCGATTCGATCCCGGCGATCTTCGGAATCACCGATGAGGCGTACATCGTCTTCACCGCCAACGCCTTCGCGCTGCTCGGGCTCCGGGCGCTCTTCTTCCTCGTCAAGGGGCTCCTCGACCGGCTGGTCTACCTGTCGACCGGCCTGTCCCTCATCCTGGCCTTCATCGGTGTGAAACTCGTTCTGCATTGGGCACACGGCCTTGATGGCCGAGTGCCGGAGATCAGTACGAATCTCAGCCTGATCGTCATCGGTGTGGTCTTGACCGTGACCACGGTCGCCAGCCTGATCAAGACACGCCAGGATCCCACGGTGCGAGCTCATGCCGGCTCGCTCCGGGCAGCGGATCATTCCGAGACTGAACCAGCGGATCAGCCCGACTCCGGGCACAAGAGTTGACGGGCAGGTGAGGGGCTAAGCCGCTGCCCGGCGAGGTCGGCCCCACGCCTGGATGTGCACCTAGAAGGGGAACAGCAGCCGGTGCAGGAACTGCCGGGTGCGTTCCTCCTTCGGGTGGCGCAGCAGCTGATTCGGGTCGCCGCGCTCGACGATCCGGCCACCGTCGACGAAGGCCACCTCGGTGGCTACCTCGCGCGCGAATTCGAGTTCGTGGGTCACGATCACCATGCTCCAGCCCTCCACCGCCAGCTCCTTGATCAGGCGCAGAACATCGCCCACGAGTTCCGGGTCGAGGGATGACGTGGGCTCGTCGAAGAGCAGCAGCTGCGGGCGCAGGGCGAGCGCGCGCACGATGCCCACACGCTGCTGCTGGCCGCCGGAGAGCTCGAACGGGTAGCTGTCCTTCTTGGCGCTGAGGCCCACGCGGTCGAGCAACGCGAGCGCCTCCGCTTCGACCTCCGCCTTCGGGCGGCGCTGCACCACCACGGGCCCCTCCAACACGTTCTCCAGTACGGTCTTGTGCGGGAACAGGTTGTAGTGCTGGAAGACCATGGCCGACCGGTCGCGCAGAGCCGCACGCTGACTCTTCCCCGGAATGGCTGCGAAGTCGACCGACAGTTCGTCGGCCACGTCGATCGTTCCGCCGTTGGCCAGTTCCAGGCCGTTCAGGCAGCGCAGGATGGTGGTCTTGCCGGAACCGGAGGGTCCGATCAGGGCGAGCACGTGGCCGCGACCCACCGTCAGGTCGATGGATTGCAACACCTGGTTGGAGCCGAAACTCTTCTGGAGCCCGCGCACGCGGAGCAGGGCGTCGGAGGTCGCCGCGGCATCCGGGGCCGTCGGTTCGGTCGGATCAATCGGATCAGTGGGGGACATAGCGGTCCAATCGCTTCTCGAGAACGCTCTGCACCGAGGACAGGCCCAGGCAGATCACCCAGTAGACCAGGGCGGCTTCGAGGTAGAGCAGCATGAATTCCTGGCTGAAGGCGGCCACCTGCTGTGCTTCGCGGAACAGCTCCGTGACCAGGATCAGCGAGGCGAGGGAGGTGTCCTTGACCAGGCTGATGAAGGTGTTCGACAGGGGCGGAACCGAGACACGGGCGGCCTGCGGCAGGATGATCCGGGTCAGCGCGCGACGGTGCGACATGCCGATCATGTAGGCCGCCTCCCATTGTCCCTTGGGCACCGAGAGGATGGCAGCCCGAATCACTTCGGCGGCGTAGCCTCCGACGTTGAGCGAGAACGCCATCACAGCGCTCGGCCACGGATCGATCAGGATGCCCAGCGACGGCAGGCCGTAGAAGATCACGAACAACTGGACCAACAGTGGGGTACCGCGCACGATCGAGATGTAGACCCGGGCGATGCCGGACACCCACCGGCGCCGGGAGAGGCGCATCAACGCCAGCCCGAGCGCGAGCGCCAGACCGATCGTGAACGAGGCGAGCGCCAGCGGGATGGTGCCGAGAATCGCCCCCTGCACGATGGGACCGAGCGAGGTCCAGAATAGGTCCCAGGCGGATTGGTTCATGGCTGGACGGGGTTACTGGGAAACGTCGGACCCGAAGTACTTCTCCGAGATCGACGTCAGGGTGCCGGCGGCGGCGAGCTTCTCGAGGGCCGCGTCGACGGCATCCGTCAGCTCCGTGCTTCCCTTGACGAAAGCGAACGAGGTCGCGGACTCCTCGTCGGTGTTCGCGGCGACCTTGAGCCCGGTGGCGCCGGTCTGCTTCTGGTAGTCGAGGAAGGTAAGATTGTCGTTCACGGTCGCGTCGACGCGGCCCTGTTCGACCAGGGCGACCGACTGGGCCCAGCCCTCGACGGCCTGCACACGTGCGCCGCTCTCGGTGGCGAGGGTGTTCCAGTTGCTGGTGAGCGACTGGGCCGTGGTCTTGCCGGCCAGGGTCTCGAAGGAGGTGATCGAGGTGTTGTCGCTCTTGACCACGATCACGCCGGTCGAGAACGTGTAGGGGGTCGAGAAGTTGTACTTGGCGACGCGTTCCGGGGTGGCCGTGACCTGGTTGGCGATGACGTCGAAGCGGCCAGCCTCGAGGCCGGCGAAGATGCCGTCCCACTGGGTTTCCTCGAACTTGGCCGTGACTCCGAGCTCGGCTGCGACGGCCTCGATGATCTCGACGTCGTAGCCGGCCAGTGCGCCGGAGCCACCCTCGTGGAAGGTGAACGGGCGGTACGTGCCCTCGGTGCCGATGGTGAGCACGCCCGCGTCTATGACGGAGGACAGCGAGGTGTCGGCGCCGGTGGTGGTTGCGTCGTCGGTGTCGGTGCTCGCGGAGCAGCCGGCCAGCGACACGGTGAGCGCTGTGAGTAATACCGCCGACAGGATCTTGAGCTTCATTTTTCTGGCCTAACCGAGGTTGCAGGTGCGTATTCATCGCCGAAAAGCGATGTCTGAAGACTAACAAGGAGTGCGCCCCGGTAAGTATTCCCGTGACGCGCCGCGTCACACACCGGTTAGGCCCCGGTCAATGGCCTTGCCGGGGATTTTGGGCCGGAATAGGCTGCGCTCATCCCGTGCACCCGACGTTCGTTCTCGGATGTGCAGGTACTCCGGTCCTTACCCGACCCGAATCGGCCCGACCCGAAGGAGCCTGCAATGAAGCTGACTGCCGACCAACACGACCGATCAGCAGCGGTGCTGCTGGGCATGGCCTGCGGGGACGCGCTCGGGGCCGGCTACGAGTTTGCCGGGCCGCTACCGGAAACCACCCCGGTCAGCATGCGCGGCGGCGGCGGCTTCCACTGGGTACCCGGCGAGTGGACCGACTACACGGCCATGGCGGTGCCGCTCGCGATCGCCGCGGCGGAGGGCGGGGATCTCAGAGACGACTCGGTCCTCGACATCGTTGTGGCCCACTGGGTGGCCTGGGCGAAATCGGCACCGTACGCGGGCGTGCAGCTGGGGGCGGTGCTCTCGGGCAGCGAGCCGAACGCCGACTCCGTGCGTCGCGGGGCGAGGGAGCAGCATGATCGCAACGGGCGCAGCGCCGGCAACGGATCGCTCCTGAGAACCGCGCCGGTGGCGCTGGCGTTCCTCGGTGATCCGGTCGCCCTGGCCGAGGCCGCGCGCCTGGTCAGTGAGCTGACGCACCGTGAAACCGAGGCAGGCGATGCCTGCGTGCTGTTCGGGCTCGCTTTGCGGCACGCCGTGCTCGAGGGCGAACTCGACATTCGGGTGGGCCTGTCCGCCCTGACGAGCGAGCGCCGCGCGGACTGGTCGACCCGGTTCGACGATGCCGAGCGTGAACGGCCAGCGGATTTCCCGGGTAACGGCTGGGTCGTGCAGACCCTGCAGGCTGCCTGGTCGGCGATCACGTACGCCCGGGGAACGGATGCCGGCCAGGTGCGTCGCGCCATCGAAGTCGCGGCGCGCGGCGGCGGCGACACCGACGCCGTAGCAGGTGTCGCTGGCGCGCTGACCGCCGCCCGCTGGGGGCTGGAAGCTGTGCCAACAACCTGGCGCCACCTGGTGCAGGGCTGGCCGGGGCTGCGCGGCGTTGACCTGGTGCGCCTGTCCATGCAGTCAGCCCACTGCGGAACGGTCGGGGGAGTCCGGGCCGACGAGGTCGGCTTGCAGCGCACGGTCAAGCTGCGCGCGCTGCGTTGACGTCAGGGCGAAAGCTTCAGTTCTCCGGCAGCTCAGGACTTCAACGCCAACGCGAACGGCAGCACGGCCGCCACCCCCTGGCGACGCAGTAGGCGGCCCGCAACCGTGAGCGTCCAGCGGCTGTCGGCGAGGTCATCGACGAGCAGGATCGGTCGGCCCTGCACCGTGTCGAGGGCCGCGGCCAGCTTCGGTCCCACCGCGAAACGGTCCCAGACGTTGGAGAGCCGGTAGGCGCTGTTGCCGCCCGCCGTGCCGGTGGGGCCGCCGTTCACGAGGTCGAGCGAGCCGAGCCAGGGCAGGCGGCCGGCCTCGGCGAACGCCCGAGCCACCGATCCGACCAGCAACGGATGCCGCCGCGAGGGCACGCTCACCACCGCGGCCGGCCGTTCGTCCCAGCCCCACTCCACCAGCACGCGGATGCAGGCCTGGATCAGGGCTGGGCTCGCCGGGGCATCCGTGGACGGCGCGTCGGAGGACTGGGTGGCAAACAGGTCGCGTAGCGGGCCGCCCCAGCCCAGATCGGTGAGGCGGGCGAGGGCGCGGCCGGGCAGCATCCGTTCGCCGGTCGGGATGTTGCCGCGCACGTTCACGCCCAGGCTCGCCACCCCGGTGGGCCACTGCGCGCGCGGCTCGAGAGCCACGCCGACCCGGTCGAGGGCCCGGGCGGCGGCCGAGGTCATCTCGGGCCGCACGTCGCCGGGGAACCAGGCCGTGGTGCAGTTGTCGCAGCGGCCGCAGGCCACCGCGGTGTCGTCGTCGAGCGCGCGCTGCAAGAATTCCATCCGGCAGCCGGTGGTGCGCTCGTAGTCGAGCATCGCCTGCTGCTCGCTCACCCGGGCGGCGGCGATGCGTTCGTAGCGTTCCCGGTCGTAGAACCAGGGCCGGCCGGTGGACACCCAGCCGCCGGTGACGCGGCGCACGGCGCCGTCGACGTCGAGCACCTTCAGCAGCAGCTCGAGCGGGCTGCGCTTGAGGTCGACGCGGGCCTCGAGCGCCGGTGTGGACAGCGGGGCCAATCCGTGCTCCGTGAGCGCCCCGATCACGGCTTCCGCCTTGTGCTGGCTGGGCATCGAGGAGGTGGCGAAGTACTGCCAGATGTCTTCGTCTTCGACTCCGGGCAGCAGCAGCACGTCGGCGTTCTCGGTGGCGCGGCCGGCGCGGCCGACCTGCTGGTAGTAGGCCACGGGGGAGGATGGGGCACCCAGGTGCAACACGAAGCCGAGGTCGGGCTTGTCGAACCCCA
Source organism: Cryobacterium sandaracinum (assembly GCF_004403415.1). Taxonomy (NCBI): domain Bacteria; kingdom Bacillati; phylum Actinomycetota; class Actinomycetes; order Micrococcales; family Microbacteriaceae; genus Cryobacterium; species Cryobacterium sandaracinum. The sequence goes on along the minus strand of NZ_SOGO01000039.1, from coordinate 42,049 downwards.
TGCCCAGGGCGCTGGTGGCGACGAGGGCCTTGACCTTGTTGCGCTTGAGCATGCCCTCGGACTCCTCCCGCTCCGCGGTGTCGGTCTGCCCGGTATAGGCGCGCACCGGGTGCCCGGCCTCCCGCAGCAGACGTGCGGTGTCTTCCGCCGCCGAGACGGTGAGGGTGTAGATGATGCCGCTACCGGGCAGCTCGTCGATGTGGCTGAGCAGCCAGGCCAGCCGGGTGCGCGAGTCGGGCAGGCGCAGTACGCCGAGGCGCAGGGATGCCCGGGCGAGCGGGCCGCGGATGGTGACCACCTCAGCGCCTGCCACGCCGGTTGCGCCGTTCGCGACCGTCGCGCCGGTCGAGACCAGCTGTGCCGCGACATCCGTCACCACGCGGCTGTTCGCCGTGGCCGTGGTCGCCAGCACCGGCACCCCGGCGGGCATCTGGGCGATCAGGTCGCGCAGGCGCCGATAGTCGGGCCGGAAATCATGGCCCCAGTCGGAGATGCAGTGGGCCTCGTCGACGACGAGCAGGCCCACCCGGGCGAGGAGCGCGGGGAGCTGCTCGTCGCGGAACTTCGGGTTGTTGAGTCGCTCCGGCGACACCAGCAGCACATCGACCTCGTCGTCGATCAGCTGCTGCTGCACCTCTGCCCACTCGTGCGGGTTGGAAGAGTTGATCGACACGGCGCGCACCCCGGCCCGGGCTGCCGCGGCCACCTGGTCGCGCATCAGGGCGAGCAGCGGCGACACCAGGATGGTGGGGCCGGCTCCCTGGCGGCGCAGCAGCAGCGTGGCGACGAAGTAGACGGCCGACTTGCCCCACCCGGTGCGTTGCACGACCAGGGCCCGTCGGCGCTGGTCGACGAGGGTCTCGATCGCCTCGAACTGTCCCTCGTGGAAGTCGGCGTCGTCACGCCCGACCAGGTTGCGCAGAATCTCGAGGGCGGCGGCGCGGGTGTCGGTCATCCGTCCAGCTTCGCAGATGCTGGTGACAGTACGTCGGGCGCCAGGCCGCGCGGCGCAGGTTATGGAAGCGGGCACACGGACGAACGTGCGCCTGCTTCCCCAGGGTGCGCCGCGACGCCGATCCTGCGAGCGCGGCTACAGTGCGTCGAGCCGGGCGGCGACGTCGGCTGGGAAGCCGCCCGTGCCGATCGGGCTCCACCGGCTGGGGGTGATGCGGATCAGGGACTTGTCCTGAAGCGCCATCGCCGCCCGGTACTCGGCCCAGTCGGAGTGCTCGCCGGAGATGCAGCGGAAGTACTCGACCAGCCCGTCGCCGGCCTCGGGCATGTGCAGCACCTCGGCGTCGCCGTCGACCTGGATCCAGCCGCCGTCCCAGTCTTCCGAGAGCACCAGTACGGAGGCAAGCACATTTCGCTCCGCGTTGCGGGTTTTCGCCCGGGCAGGATAGGAGGAGATCACGATTCGGCCGGAGGGGTCGACCCCGCCGGTCACGGGCGAGATCTGCGGGCGGCCGTCGGTGCGGGTGGTGGCCAGCAGCATCCGGTGCCTCGGGCGCACGAAAGCGAGCATCTCGGCGAGGTCAACTGTGGTGGTGGTTGCAATGTCTCTGGCCATGATCCAAGGCTACGGCAGAGCGGATGCCCGACACGATCGGTCGCATCAGGCTCCGCGGCCACACCTCGCTATGCTCGCACCGTGAAGGTCGTCCAGGAACTCGAAACACGCATGCACCCCGACTCCGTCGCCGGGTTCCGCCTGGTGCTCGCGGAGGCACGGGTGACCGACTCCATTCTGCTGCCGGTGCGGGCGATGGAGCGCATGGTGGCGCCCGTGCAGTGGATGCTGCGCCGCGTCGGTGAGCACGGCATCCGTCTGACCCAGGCCGGCTACCTCCCGCCCGCGGTGGTCGTGGAAGCCTCGACCCAGCTCGACTGGGGCTGGCCCGTCACGGCCAGCCGGGAGAGCCACTTCCTGCCTCTGCTGGAGTTGCGCGCACACCTGCGCAGCGTGGGCCTGCTCCGAGTGAGCAAGGGGATGCTGCTGCAGACCAGTCGCGGCCGGGCGCTCGTCGAGGCGCCGCGCGATCTGTGGTGGCATCTGGCCAGAACCGCGCACCAGAGTCGCGACCCGGCCGAGTCCGACGCCACCAGGCTGCTGCTCCTACTCATCGCGCGGCGGGGTTTTGACGAGGCCGAGCTGTTCAAACAGCTGCTGGCCCTCAGTTTGGAGACCATCGGTTGGGTGCGGGCCGACGGTGCCCCGCTCTCCAGTGACGCGGCCTTCAACCTGGTGCTGCCGAAGTGGCGCTTGCTGCGCCGACTCGGTGTGTTCGATGCCGGCACCAGCAGTTACACGCGCTGGATCGTCACGCCCGGTGGGGCCGCGTTCGCCCGGGCGGCCCTGCAGTCCGAGGTCTGAGGCGCGCCGCGGACCACCATGCATGAGGTCGACGGGGAGCACGAATAACGCCTGACCTCACTACGGGTTGCAATAGTCGCACCATTGCGGGTCGGCGGTGGCCTGGCCACGCGGTATCCGGGTCCTGTGGGTACAGCGTCCGCAGCCGTGGAGGTCCGCGGCGATCAATGCGGTCGCTGATCTACAGTCGGAACAGGGAACGCCGCGTTCGATGTCTACCTGACCGAACCCAGGTGCTTGACACAGGGAGCAGGGTGTAGCGAGGCGACGAGCCATCTGATAACTCAGCCTGCGAATCGTCTCTGCCCGCGCTGGCGATTTGTGCGCTCGGTAGTCCGGCAGAATCGTGACGGTGGACTGGTCCGTCAGAAGCATGTCGACGGTTTCCTCGAGGTCGCTGAGTTGCGTGAAGTTCTTGTAGACAGTCAGGTGATTATCGTTTGTGCTCTGCACGATCACTCCCTGTTCGGGGAATCCCGCGGCTGACGCGAACGCGAGAGCGCTGTCGGCGTTGTCGACGCGTCTGCCTCCAGGCAGCGCGGAGATATTCACGGCGCCCTCGACGAGTTCCAACCCCAGGGTTTTGTCGATGAACAGGAGAATCTCCGTGTTTTCAACGAGAGGACCGAATCCGGAGCTGAAGCTGCCTTCGGAGGCAAGTCCAAGAGTGGTGCCGGCGATCTGCATACCCAGTCGCGCTTTGGCGCGGGCTGCCGAGCGGGGGCTGAGGGTGCGTGGGATATCGCCGGCGAAGGTCCCGAACTGGTCAGTGTTCAGGCCCCCCGCAGCGCTGACTGTCGCGCCGAGAATGTCGCGGAATGCCTGTTGGGCGAGGTGCTCCTTGCCGTGCATGGTGGCGAAGGTGATCAGGCGCCCAGCATAGTAGGCGTGGGAGGAAGTCATTGGAAGTAGTCGGGCCTTGAGACGTAGGTCTCGGCGACGAACATGACGCCGCTGGAGGTGTTCAGCAGCTCGCGCACGGCGTTGATGAGTTCGTCGGCTTTGTCGGGGGGCAACACGGTGATGAGCATGGTGAGGGTGTCGTACTCGTTGAAGAGCAGGGATCCAGAGTGTTGTCCGTGGTGTCCGATGCCGGAGACACCGGAGACGGAGGTGTACCCGGTGGCGCCGGCGGAGGAAACCAGCTCGCGGATGGCGGGGGCGTCGCGCGCAGGCACGACGATCTCCAGTCGGGTCATCTTGGTGAGATTGTTCATGTGTGTGGTCCTTCCATCGGGGTGGCAGTGGCGGCGGGAGTAGCGGTTGCGGTCGCTGTGAAGCCGTAGGCGGTATAGCGGTGCCAGAGGGCAGCGGGGTGATCTCGTGCGGTGAGGGTGATCCAGTCATTGTCGAAAAGATCTCGCAGGACTTGGTTGCGCGAGATGATCTCTCCGATGCGGGCCAGCGGTGCTTCGACAACGACGGTGAGGCGCATCGGCTCATGGAACAGCTCCGTGCCCAGACCCACGGATTGCCACGGCAGGCCGCGGCGGAGGTCGCCGCTGTGGCCCGAGATCACGCCGAGTGTGCCGATGGCGTTGTGGATGGTTTTCGTTCCTGCGCCGAGAGTGTCGGGGTTCAGGGCTGTGAAGTAGTACTGGTGGTTGATCCACTGCGCCACGACGAGGGGGGCGGTCATGATCGTCTCCAGGGCGGCCCCGGTGGGATCCAGTTCGGTGCGGTAGGAGTGCAGGAACACCCGCCGGCCCAAATCAACGTTCCTGGTTATATCGCGGGGTCCGATGATCATGGTGGCGTTTCCCGCCAACCCGAGCTCTGGATACACCTCAGCCCAGTCGTGGGCACGTCCGCGCAGTCGTGCGGGGGAATGCCGGGGTGATGCTCCCGGTAGGTGCCGGGCGCGTTCGGTCACCAATTTGTCCGCCGCGGTGCGCTGAAGCTGCTCGAAGCGGTCTGCCGAACTCGTGTGGCTGTCGGGGATCAGGTGGCGGTCGAGCACGGTGACCATGTCGCTGACGGTGTTGTGTTCGGCGGCCACGAAGAACGTGTCGAAGGGAATCGGCAGCCCGCGGTCGGCGAGCAGCAGTCGCACCTCGGGGTCGTTGAAGATGGCGGCGGCGGCGCGGGCGTTGGCGTGCCCCGGATTACCGCCGCACGCGCCGCAGTCCAGTGCGGACTGGTAGAGGTTGTTCTCCGATTCGGAGCCGTGACCTGCCAAAACGACCAGCGGGGCGAACTGGGACAGGCCCATCATCCGCAAGGCCGTTTCGGCCAACGTGGCACGCTCGTCCAGCGTGAACGCGTCCGCGATCGTCACGTCACTGCGCAGGTCCCGGGGCGAGAGGGAGAGGGCGCGCACGATCCGTGCGTGGATGCGCGGGGTGAGGGTGCGCAGGATGCTGATGCCGCCGTAGAACCATCCTGCCGTTTCCGCGAACGCGAACGGTGTCGCCGCTGTCGAGTCCGCCGTATGCACGGCATGCCGCAGGGCGTCTCGGAATTTTCCAGCGGCAACGACTCTGTGTGCTTGTTCGTGGTCGACGGGGATCTCGGTGATGTGGTGGCGCGCGCTCAGCAGTGCCGGGAGCGAGTCGATTGCTCCGCGCGCCTGGTAGCGGGCGAACCGGATGGGGACGCCGAAGAAGCCGGCGAAACCGAACGTCTCGACGGAGGAGCTTTCTTCGAGGTGGCGGCGCAACCCCTCGGACCGGGGGTCGATGCACATCACCAACTGCACGTTGCGGCCGTCCCGGGTCTCGACGGTGGAGCGGAGTGCCCCGATCAGGGCGGTGCGGTAGTTCAGTTCGTAGGCTTTCTGCCAGGTGTACCGCTGGTCGGTTATCGGATGGGTGGACAGAACCCGAGCGACCGCGGCGACGTCCTCGCGGCTCGGCCGTGCGGCGGTAAGCGCCTGCGCAACCCGTTCGGCCCGCAACCAGAACGGTGTCGAGGTCAGCGTGGTTTGGTCGCGCTGTGCCGTCTGTGTTGTCTGGTCGGCTGCTGGGGTAATTCCGAGCGCAACCTGAACCGTGAATCGGACGGCCAGGTACGAGGTCAGGTCGATGTCGCCGACCTTCTCGGCCCGCCATTTGATGTGCCCGACCCACCCGGGCAGGTGCCCGAGTGCGGTCCGAAGGGCACGTGGGACGTCGGCCGCCGTGATGCCGAGGCGTTGCAGGGCGTGCGCCAGCGCCGCGTCCGGTTCGGGCGAAAGTGTGGTGAGGGTGCGCCGAACCGTGCGGGGGAGGGACGGATCGAGGCAGGCCAGGGTTCGCCAGGCCCGGTAGAACCCGTCGGCATGGTGTGGCATGGGCCACGCCGGGTCCGGGCACAGATAGCCGGCAACCCAGACGGCCAGGTATTCATCGAGCCACGTCAGCTCCGCCACCGCAACCGGTTCGGGCTCAGGTGCGGCTGCGACCAGGCGCATATCGAGTTCGGCAACCCGGACCGCGGACACGGCTGTGGTGCCGATCCGCAAGCGTCGGTCGGCCAGCTGGGGGATACGTTCGAGGAGTGCTGCGTCGATGTCATCACGGGTGATTCGACCGCGCTGATAGTCAGCCAGGTAGGCGCTCCCGGAGCGGGTGGTTGCCGCCTCCGCGGTTGTTTCGGTCTCGAATGGGTAAGATTCGCGGCCGGCTAGCGGGTTCACGGCGATGAAGGAGTCCAACGGCCAGGCCGGAACGATGTCGTGGGCGGCGGCAGCGACCTGCGCGCGTAGGATCAGACTCACAGGGGTGCTCCAGTTCTGATGGGGTTACGGGGCAGGGAGACGGCAAGTGCGGACGTGTAGACACGATCGCGCAGCCAGACCGCACCGGTGCTGCTTCGAGCCAGCAGCTCGACGGCGATCAGGCCGACCGCGGGCAGAACGAGCAGCCAGCCAGGGGCCCCCTGGACCGGCACCCCGGGTTCCAGTGCTCCCGTGAACAGGTGCAGGAAGGCTACGTAGCCGATTCCGACGGCCGCCGTCACCGTGGTGCCGACCACCATCGTGCGGATCGAGAAGTGGGTTGCCAGTGCCACGGCCAGGGTGACGCCGGCGGTCAGGGCGACGAACGCCAACAGGCCGATGCTGGAGGGCGACACGGCGGGGGAGAGCACCAGTTTGGCTGCCACGAGTACGGCAACCGTTACGGTCACGGAGATGGCCACCGCAAGGCCCGCCACCAGGCGCGACGGGGCTGTGCGGGTGGGAAGGTCGCGGTCGGTGGCGTGCTGTCGCACTCCGGTTCCCGCGCCGAGGAAGAGTGTCGATTTGTACAGGGAGTGGGCAACCAGGTGGAAGATTGCAGCCGCGAACAGGCCCAACCCGCAAGCCATGATCATGAACCCCATCTGCGCCATCGTGGAGAATACCAGTCGGCCCTTCACGTCCGGGCGTGCCAGGCGCACCGCCGACGCGAACACCAGGGTGGCCGCGCCCACCACGCAGACGACGATCATCACGGACCGGTGAGGGGCGATCGCCGGCGCGAATCGCAGAAGCAGGATGGCGCCCGCGTTGACCACCCCGGCATGCAACAGCGCAGAGACCGGTGTCGGGGCGCCGAGAGTGAACGGCAACCAGCCCTGGAATGGGATCTGGCTGGATCGGGCCAGGGCGGCGAGGACCAACATTACCGCGAGGGTGAGCTGGGCCGGCGCGCTCAGGCCGGACGCACCGGCGCCGAGCTGATCGAAGGACACGTCCCCGCCGGCACCAACGAGCAGCACTGCCACCGCGAGGAGGAACGCGGTGTCGGCGGCACCAAAGCGAACCGCGGTGCGCCACACACCCTCCCTCGCCCGTGCCAGCGGCCAGTAGGTGGCCAGAAGCAGCACAAGTGCGGCGCCGGCGCCGACCCAGGCGCACGCGAACAGGGCCACGGACCCTGCACACACCATCAGCACGGTGAACCCGGTGAGCAGGTTCGCGGTCACCACGAACCAGACCTGACGAGGATCCCCGCGCAGGTAGCGCACGGCGAACCCCTGAATGAGGGAGGACAGCCCCAGAACGAGCATCGACATGATCAGTGCCAGGGCATCGAGTTGCAGGCTTGTCTCCCCGAAGCCCACCTGGATTGAACCCGTCCACAGGGTCGACACGGCAATGGCGACGGCTGCCGTAAAGACGAACCCCAGACCGACGACCGCCGCGGCAATGCGAGCGACCAGATCACCGCTCCGGCCGAGACGCCCGGCGATCGCTGAGGCGAGCACGGCAACCCACGGCCCCGCCAGGACCATTGCCACCGTCGCATTCTCGTTCAAAGCTGCTCCTTCTCTCACGATTCATAAAACACGAAAAACATAGCACGCATCGAGTGTCGGGATTCACGTGTGAGGAAACAATGGTCAGTTGGGTGAGAATAGGAGAATGGCGCAGTGGACGTTTTTAACCAATCACGCGCACGTGCTGTTGTGCGTGGCGGAGAACCCGAATGTGCGATTGCGCGACGTCGCGGCCCAGGTGGGCATCACGGAGAGGGCGGCTCAACGCATCGTCACCGAACTCGAAGACGCCGGTTATCTCGAGCGCGAACGGGAGGGACGGCGCAACATCTATCGCCTCAACACGGGAATGCCGCTTCGCCACCCTCTGGATCGTAGTCACCGCATCGGGGAATTGCTGGCCGCCTTCGCCAACCCCGAGGCTGCCCCGAGCGGCCTTGGCCCACAGGGATAGTGGTTTCAGGAGTCCGGGACAACCGACGCTAACCGAGCGGGAAATCGCGGGTCTCGCCGGGCGCAAGCACGGCCTCTTTGCCCTCGACCCGTACCCGGATCGGAGCGGCGCCGCCTGCCCGCAGCTGCAGGCGCACGTTGCCGGGAGTCAGCTTCAGCCGGATCGGCTGTTCCCGGTAGTTGATGGCGAAGGTGACCTCCGCGAGCTCCTTCGGCAGCACGGGATGCAGCCAGAGCATGTTCTCCCGGATCTCCAGCCCGGTGTAGCAGCGCACGACCATGTCGATCGATCCGGCCATCGCGCCGAGGTGGATGCCCTCGTGGGTGGAGCCGCCGAGGATGTCGCCAAGGTCGCTGTCGAGGGCCCGGGTCAGATAGTCCCACGACCGTTCCCGGTCGCGCCGGGCGTCCAGCCAGGAGTGCACCACGTTGCTTAGCGTGGAGCCGTGCGTGGAGCGTGCCGAGTAGAACTCGACCGTTCGCACAATCGCCTCCGGCGGCAGTTCGTAGCCCATGGTCTCAAGCAGTTCGCGCAGCTCCTCGGCGGAGAGCAGGTAGAGCAGCATGAGCACATCGGCCTGCTTGGAGAGCCGGTAGTTGTTCGTGCTGTCGCCCTCGGCGTTGAGGATCAAGTCGAGGCGGGCGATCGAGGGATACCGGGCCCGGTAGGCGTCCCAGTCGAACTCGGGCAGGCCCTCGTAGCCCTCGAACTGGCTGATCACGCCGTCGGCGTGGAACGGCACCCGCAGCCGCAGGCTGATCCGGGCCCACTGGTCGACCTCGTCCGGCCGCAGTCGCAGCCGGTTCCAGAGGGGCCCGCAGTACCGGTTCTGCAACAGAGCCACGGTGTCGACCGCGCGGTGCAGTACCCACGCGGTCATCACGTTCGTGTACGCGTTGTTGCGGAGGCCGTGGCCCGACGCCCCGGGGTAACCGTCGTGGAACTCGTCCGGCCCCATCACCCCGTCAATGTCGTAGCGGTCGTCCACCTCGTCGTAGCGGGCCAGGCTGGCGAAGAAACGAGCCACTTCGAGCAGCATTTCGGCACCCTGCTGAATCAGGAATTCGGTGTTGCCGGTGGACTGGTAATACTCCCAGATGCTGTAGGCCACGGCGAGGCCCACATGCCGCTGGTTCTGGGAATTGTCGGGCATCCACTGCTGGTTCAGCGGGTTGAAGAGGTTCGTCGGGGTCTCCTCGCGCCCGTCGATGCCGCTCTGCCAAGGGAACATCGCGCCCTCGCGGCCGATGCCCCGTGCGGCCGCGCGGGCCTCGCCCAGGCGCCGGTACCGGTAGCCGAGCAGGGCGCGGCTCAGGTCGGGGCGGCGCAGGGTGAGAATCGGGTAGACGAACAGCTCGTCCCAGAAGACGTGCCCGCGGTACCCCTCGCCGTGTAGCCCTCGGGCCGGCATGCTCGCGTCGAGGTCGGCGTCGACGGCCGCCACCGTCTGCAGCACGTGGAAGGTGTTCAGGTTGAGCGCGAGCGACTGGTGATCGCTCGCGCGCATGCCCACCGCGAACTCGTCCCAGAGCACCTGCCAGGCCCGTTCGTGCGCCTCCAACAGGTCCGCCGGGTGCGGCAGGCGCCGCAACCAGATGGCCACCGCCCGGGCCGGCGAGGCGATGGCCCGGTCGCGGGAGGTGGTGACGACGACCGTCTTCTCCACCCTGACCGGATGCCCCGGCTCCAGATCCAGGGTGAACTCGTGCGCCACCCAGCCGGCGTCGTCGGTGAGCAGGTGCCGCGGGGGCTCGACCGGCTGCTCGTCCCTCCGCACCCGGGTGCGGGCCGCCAGGGCGATGTGGATGCCGGACTGCGTGGTCTCCATCTCGAGCAGCACGGTCTCGGCGTCGATTTGCGTGCCGGTGTGGGGAATCAGGTGAGCGTTGGTGAGAAGCCGGTCGGCGGCAACATTGCGGTTGAAGACCCGGCCCTCGAGGGCCGAGCGCACGGTCACCGGGCCGGTCCAGTCCTCCGCCTCGAACGTGGTGTCGAGCACGGCCACATGCGGGGCGGCCTGGGACACGAACCGCCGGGAGGTCACCCGGGTGGTGCGCCCCGCCTCGTCGCGCAAACGGATGACCCGGGTCAGCACGCCGCGCCGCAGGTCCAGCTCCTGCAGATAGGTGACCAGCTCGGTGTGGCCGACGTCGAACCAGTCCCCGTCGGCCACCCTGAATCCCAGCGGCAGCCAGTTGGGGGCGTTGACCAGGTGCTCGTCTTCGACGGTGCGCTCGCCGAGGGTCGTCTGCACCCGGTTGTAGACGCCGGCGAGGTAGGTTCCGGGGTAGTGCACGCCGTCGTCGGTGGACTCGGCCGCCGCGCCGCGAGTGCCCCAGTAGCCGTTTCCGAGTGTGCAGAGCGCCTCCCGCAGCCCCTCGGTCGCGGGGTCATAGCCGATGTAGCGCAGCAACCACGGGTCGCTGCCGGTCTCGCCTCCGGCCCAGCCGCGGTTCTTCCCGGTCAGAGCGGGGTCCAGGCCGGCCAGGTCCAGGTCGGCGAGGTCGGTGAGCACGAGATCGGCGCCGGCCGAGCGCAGCCGGCTGTCGCCCGTACGCTCCATGCCGATGACCAGGGCGAATCCGCCGCGCGCCGCGGCCTGCACCCCGGCCTCGGAGTCTTCGACGACCACTGTGCGGTCCGGCGTCACGTGCAGTCGCCGGGCCGCCTCGAGGAACAGGGCCGGGTCGGGTTTGCCGGCCAGGCGCATCCGCACGGCGTCGGTGCCGTCGACTGTGACGTCGAATAGGCCCGTAAGGCGCGCCGCGGTCAGCACGGCGGCGCTGTTGCGGCTCGCTGTCACGAGGGCCACCGGCAGCCCCTGCTCTTTCAACCGGCGCAGCAGCTCCAGCGTGCCGGGGAACGCCTGCACGCCGCCGACGGCGAGCTCGCGGGTGAACAGCTCCTGCTTGCGGCCGGCGAGAGCGTCGATGGTCGCCCGGCCATGCGTCGGTTTGATCCCGCGCGAGGCCAGGAACGCACGGATGCCGTCCTCCCGCGCCCGCCCGTCGACGTACCGCCGGTAGTCGCTCTCGATTTCGAACGAAGGCACCGGCGACTTCGTCAGCCCCGGCAGTGCCTCGTCGAACAGGGCCTTCCACGCCCGGGCGTGCACGGCGGCCGTGTCGGTGACCACGCCGTCGAGGTCGAAGATCACGGCGTCGAAGGCGGCGCGGGCCGGGTGCGGCGGCTGGCTCGGCTGGTTCATGGGCGCTCCTCTGGGCCGTGAATGCCTGGCCGTGACTGCTCGGCCCTGAATGTGGACATAGTACGCAGGGTGGTTGGATATGACCCATGACATCCACACCGGACTACATCGACGATTTCGCCGAGTTCATCACCGCCTCCCCGTCGTCGTACCACGCTGCCGCGGAGGTTGCCCGCCGCCTGGACACCGCCGGCTTCGACCGGGTGAGCGAAACCGAGGAGTGGTCCGGTGCGCCCGGACGGCGCTACCTCGTGCGCGACGGCGCGGTCGTCGCCTGGGTGCAGCCGGACGGGGCCGGCCCGACGACACCGTTTCGCATTCTGGGGGCGCACACCGATTCGCCCGGTTTCAAGCTGAAGCCGAAGCCGACCATCGGCGCCCACGGCTGGCTGCAGGCCGGGGTCGAGGTCTACGGCGGTCCTCTGCTCAACTCCTGGCTCGACCGCGAACTCGAACTCGCCGGCCGCCTCACCACCATCGACGGCACCGAACACCTCGTGCGCACGGGCCCGTTCTGCCGCATCCCGCAGCTGGCCATCCACCTGGACCGGGACGCCAACGCCGGCCTCACTCTCGACCGTCAGCGGCACCTGACCCCGGTGTTCGGGGTGGGGGAATCGAGTCAGGCCGACCTGGTCGGGCATTTGGCGGGCCTGGCCGGGCTGGCGGGAGAGGAGGTCGCCGGCTACGACATCCTCACGGCCGACACGGCCAATCCGGCCCGGTTCGGCCTCGGCCGCGAACTCTTCGCCGCGGGGCGCATGGACAATCTCTCCTCGGTGCACGCCGGCCTGGTCGCCCTGATCGGAGCCCCGGCACCGGCCGGTCAGATCCTGGTGCTCGCGGCCTTCGATCACGAGGAACTCGGTTCCGAGACCCGAACGGGTGCGAGCGGGCCGCTGCTGGGCGATATCCTGACCCGGATCGGGGCAGGACTCGGGGCATCCGTCAGTGATCGCCTGCGCGCCTACGCCGGCTCGTGGTGCGTGTCGGCCGACGCGGGTCACTCGGTGCACCCGAACTACCCGGAGAAGCACGACCCGGCGAACATGGTCGTCGCCGGGGGCGGCCCGCTGCTGAAAATCAACGCCACTCAGCGCTACGCGACGGATGCGGCGGGTGCGGCCCTCTGGGCCCGAACCTGCGCGCAGGCCGGCGTGGAATACCAGGAATTCGTGTCGAACAACACGGTGCCGTGCGGCTCCACAATCGGCCCGCTGACCGCCACGCGGCTCGGCATCCGCACGGTCGACGTGGGTATCCCGCTGCTCTCGATGCATTCCGCCCGCGAATTGTGCCACGTGAGCGACCCGGTCGCTCTCCGGAAGGCGATCGGCGCGTTCTTCGCCTCGGAGGTCTAGCGGCAGGCCGCGCGTGGCTGGCCGGCGTCGAACTCGTTCGGGGTGCCGCGGGGCGTCACAGCGCGTAAGCCGACTGGCGGACTCCATGCACGGGATGCCCGGAGCGGGACTCCACGAGGTCCTTGTCATCGGCGAGTTCGCAGTCGCCCTCGTGCACGATCACCGGCCAGACGATGCGCCGGTCGGTTCCGACTTGGGCTGTGCCGCCGATCCCGCACTCCCGGCAGTGGACGGTGAGTACCCAGTCGTTTTGTCTCATGCTTGGAGGTTTCCTCACGGAGAGGAAATCATCAAGGGGGTGTACTTTCACCCCGCGATATGCAAAACAGTTCAACGTATGTTGATGCGGCCCAGAAGGTGCTCGGCAATCGCTCGGTAGCCTGCGTCATTGGGGTGGAAACGATCGCTCGTGCCGCCGAAGACATCCCGTCCGGCGGGGCCGCGATTGGCCTCGATCAGATAGAGGTCGTAGAGGCTGACGAAGGCGCCGCCTTCTCGGGCGCACTCGTGGTCGATGATGTCGTTGTACGCGTCGGTCTCATCCGCGCTGCCCCAGGTGCCAACGCAGACGAGGGGGACGCCCGGAGATTCGGTGTGCACGCGGTTCAGGAGTGACCGGTAGCTGAGCGCGAACTCGTCGGGCGCGGTCTGGTCGAGCACGTCGTTGGTGCCCAGCTCGACCACGGCCAGGTCGAGGTTCTCCGGCACATCGACCAGCCTGGATACCGTGCGGGTGGTGGCACCGGCCCGATTCTTGTGGAATTCCTGAACCGGGCCGCCCTCTGCGAGCGCATCGACCATCAGCGGACGGAAGCCCAGGTCTTGCAGTTCCGCGCTGAGGCCGTAGCTGATCGAATCGCCCACGAACAGCACGCGCAGGGGGCGGTCAGTGGGGCGGGTCACCTGCACGTCTTCGTCGGTCTCCGAGAGGTCGGGGTTGACGGCTGCGAAGATTCCCAGTGAGGTCAGAACGAGGGCAGCCAGCCCGATCACCAGCAGTCGGAAGGGGAAGCGGCGAGTACGAGTCGCGCCCGTACGCGAGAGGTCAGGGCGCGGAGGCATCCGTGCAGTCTAGGCGGGGTTCTCGGCGGAGAGACGCGCGATACGGGCCCGGGCGGCATCCTCTGAGGTCGACGACCGGCCGAGGAGCAGGCGCACCAGGCGGAGAACGGCTCCGGTGCCCCAGACCACCGGGAGCAGGGAGCGCCGCAGGCCGAGCAGCTCGCGGTATTCGCGGGGGATCGAGGCGACGGCGCCGGCGAACATGACCCGGTAGAAGGGCATCATGGCGGGCCGGAGCGGGGGATTGCGAATGAAGCGCACCGCCTCGGCCACGCGTTCGTCGCTCTTGAGGATGCCGGCATCCTTGAACGCATCCAGCTGTGCCTGCAGTTCGGACGCGGAGCGCGGCGGATTGTGCACGCCGACGAGTTCTCCGGCCTTGGCCCATTCGCGCACGTAGCCGTCGGCCCCGCCGGGGATAGGGTCGCCCCAGAGTGTGTGCGAGGCCAGGAAGGCGTCGGTGAAAACGATGTGCACCCAGGCGAGCAGTTCGGGGTCCCCGGCGGCATAGGGGCGCTCGATGCCCTGGGCGTCGCGGTAGGTGCCGGTGACCCGGTCGTGGAAGCGCCCCACGCGGGACGACTCGTGCTCGGCCAGGGTCGTGTCGGCGAAGGTCACGGTGACGAGCCACTGAATGGTGCCGGAGAGCCGTCCGAGCGGGTCTTCCCGATAGCGCGACCAATCGTGCACGCCGGCCATCGCGCCGGGATGAAGGGTCTGCATGAGCAGGGCACGGATGCCGGCGACCATCGTCGCCATCCCGCCGTGCACGGCCCAGGAGGCGGAGCCCGGACCGAAGAAGCCGATATCGTCGCCCTGTTCGATTTTTTCGACCCACTGCGGGCGACCAGACCCGTTCCCCGAAAAGGTCACCAGAAGATGCGACCGCCAACTGTCCACGAACCTGCCCATGGTCCGAGGCTAACCCGTCGCGGCTGGGCATCGGCCTCGAACCTTGCGTGCGGCAAAGCATCTAAACTCGAAGCCATGGCAGTGCCTCGCTTTCTGTTCGCCGACCAGCTCGGCCCGCATTTCGACGACGGCGGACCGATCCTGATGGTGGAGTCCGTCGGCGTTCTCGGTCGGCGTCCCTACCATCGCGCCAAGGCGCACCTCATTCTCAGCGCCCTCAGGCACCGGGCCAGGGAGCTCGGTGATCGGGTCGAGTACCTGCGCGCCGAGCACTACCGGGATGTGCTGGCCGGCCGGGACCTCGAGGTGGTCAACCCCACCTCGTGGGGTTCCCGCGCGCTGGTTCACGAGCTCGGCGCGCGGGTGCTGCCCAGCCGCGGCTTCGTGACCAGTGAGGCCGACTTCGCCGTCTGGGCCGCGGGGAGACCGCCGTCCCGGCTGATCATGGATCAGTTCTATCGCCGTGCACGCACGGAAACCGGGCTGCTCATGCGCGGGCCCGATCCCGAGGGCGGCCGGTTCAACTTCGACCACGACAACCGTCAGCCGCCGCCGAAGGGAGCGGTGGGCCTGGGGCTGCCGGACCCCTTCCATCCGGTGGAGGACGACATCGACGAGCAGGTGCGCGCCGACCTCGACCGGTGGCAGGCCGAGGGGCGCATTCGACTGATCGGCGAGGACGGACCCCGCCGGTTCGCCGCCACCCGGGCGGAAGCGCTCGTGGCGCTCGCCGATTTCGTCGAGACGCGTTTGAGCGACTTCGGCCCCTTCGAGGATGCCTCGCTGCTCGGGGACGAGACGATGGCCCACGCCAGGCTGAGCGTTCCCCTTAATTTGGGGCTGCTGCATCCGCGGGAGGTGATCGACGCCGTAGTCGCCGCGTACGAGACCGGGGGAGCCCCACTGCAGAGCGTGGAGGCCGTGGTGCGCCAAATCATGGGCTGGCGGGACTGGGTCTGGCACCTGTACTGGCACCTGGGTGAGGACTACGTGCGGCGCAGCAACCACCTCGAGGCGCGGGTGGCCCTGCCGCGGGAGTTCCTTGAGCTCGATGGCAGCTCCGTGCGGGCGAAGTGCCTCAGCCATGTGCTCGACGAGGTGCGCCGCACGGGCTATGCGCACCACATTCAGCGGCTGATGGTGCTCGGCAACTGGGCGCTGCAGCGCGGTTACCAACCGGCCGAGCTCACCGAGTGGTTCACGAACGCCTTCGTCGACGGCGCCCCGTGGGTGATGCCCGCCAATGTGGTCGGGATGTCCCAGCACGCCGACGGCGGGATCGTCGCCACGAAGCCGTATGCCTCCGGGGGCGCCTACATCTCGAAGATGAGCGACTTCTGTGGCGCGTGCACGTTCAACCCGAAGAAACGCCTGGGCGAGGACGCATGCCCGTTCACCGCCGGGTACTGGGCCTTCCTCGACCGGGTGGAGCCACACATCCGGGGCAATCACCGTATGGCGCAACCGCTCGCCGGACTGCGCCGCCTGGTCGACCGGGAAGAGGTCGTCGAGCAGGAGCGTGCACGCACCGAGTGGTGAGCGTCGCCCGCGGGGCGCCTCGTGAGTCCGTCGCGGCCCGTAGGTCAACCACGACACCGTTAGAGTCAAACTTCTCAGAAGGTGACCTGTAACCCGAGCAGCCCTCGACTTCCCCTGAGCGAGCTGCCGCGCAAGTGTGTGGTTCTGTAGGTCAGTCAGAGCTTGAGTCCAGGCACAGGGCGGCGCGGGTCGTGGAAGCCGGCGCAGGATCTAACCTGCGCCGACCTTATAAGGTGCGCCGCGAGGCGTGCAGGGGTCTGGCCGCGGATGGCAGGCGGGAGGGAGACCTCGGGAGCGCGTCATCGGGACGCGGTCGTCGCACCGAGGTTTGCTGGGGCTTGATCCGCGTCGGGAAGGGGGGGAGGAGTCCAGCGGCGGGTGGGGGTCTATCTGGGCGGGTTGCCGCGCACGCGGCTACCTGACCTCGGTCGGCCAGTCGGTCACGCCGGCGAGGGCAGCCTGCAATGACAGTGCCGAAGCCCGAGCCTGCTCGGCCCCGTGGGGGTTGAAGACATCGATCGCGAGCGGCGGGCCCTCGCCGAACTTGGGGATCTCCACTTCGACGCGACCGCCGCCGACGAGCGGCACGAACGGATGCGCCGTCCCGGCATCCCGCACGGTCGACCCGGCCGCCTCCGCGATCAGTCGCAGTGCGTCGGGCTTGGTGACGTGGGTCTGGGCCACGATCGTTGCCGAGTAGTCCATGGAACTCCTTCACTGAGGCGGACATCGCGAGGAACACCTCTATCGAAGCAGGCTACGGCATCCGCGGGATGGGCACCGGGCCGGTTCCGCCGTGGCGCAGCCGAACTCCTCGACCTGGTTGGTGAGCCGGAGTACCGTGGCACTGTCTGCTCACTTTCGCATCCAGAAGCTCTCAGAAGCCGGGGTCCCATGTCGTCGCTCACCAACTACGGCCAGGCCATCGCCTCGACGACCGTCGCGCTCCAACGACTGCTGTCCTCTCCGCCGATCGGGCTGCAGGTCACGGCCTACGTGCTCGGCGCACCCCGCACCGGTGTCATCGGCCCCTCCATCAACCTGTTCCTCTACTACGACAGCCTGATCAGTTATCGGGAGGAGACCCAGAGGGGACCCAGCCGAGTGATTTCGGAGCTGCACTACCTGGTGAGTGCTTTTCCCGGCGACGACGTCGACACGGATGCCGGCAGCCACCGTGCCTTCGGTGCAGCGCGGGCCGCCATCGAGCGCCATCCCGTGCTGAACGTCCCGATCGGCTCGGCAGACAACCTGCAGGTCTGGCTCTCACCCTCGCCGCTGACCAACGAGGTGCTGACCTCCCTCTGGCTGGCATCCAATGCACCGCTGCGACTGTCCTTCGGCGTGATGGCATCGTTCACCCTGGACGCAGCCGAGCGCACGGCAGTGGTCGGAACCGTCCGTGATGTCGTGAAGCTGGCCGGGGCAGGTGCGCTCGCCGTGTTCACGGGAGCGGATGCCGTGGCGAAGGCCGAGGCCGCGGCATCCGTCGCGAACGAACTGGGCAAGCCTCTCGTGACGGTGCCCCTGAACGAGGTCGTGGGAGCCAGCGCTGCCGCCACCGAGGACAACCTCGGCCGCATCTTCGAACAGGCCGAACACCGCGGCGCCGTGCTGATGATCGCCGAGTCCGACCCTCTGTTCGGGATGCGGCCGGAGGTGCTCGATGTCGACGACCCCTACTCCGGGTTGGAGATCGGATCCATCCTCGACCTGTTCGGCCAGTCACCGAGCGTCGTGATCATTGAGTTGACTCATCCGGCCGGGGACGAGCTGGCGGACCGGACCCGGGTCGAGGTGCGCTTTCCGGGGCCGGGGCCGGAGCCGGAGCCGGATTCCGCGTCGGCCACCGGGGACTGAGCACGTCCAGCCCGAGTTGCAGAGTTAGACCTCCCGACCGGGAGGTGAGCGTCAGGAACGCCTGCAGTGCTAGAAGAGGGCCGCGCCAGATCATGGTGGGCCTCGATTCCGTCGAATCGTCGGGTCGTCGGGACGTCGGGAAACACCTAAGACCGGTAGACACCTGTTCGTTCGCACCCGCCTACGCTGACAGGATGCCGTCTTTCCGTATCACCCTGATCATCGGTGCTCTCCATTCGGGCATCGCCCCGGACTCCGTCCTGCCGCATCTGACGGCCGCTGCCGCGGAGCTGACGACCGTGGAGGCATCCGATCTTGCCGTGGTGGCCGGTTCTCCGCGCGCGATCGTGCGCTTCACGGCGGATGACGCCGCGATGGCCCTCCGGGTCGGCGACCGAGTGCTCGTCGCGGCCCGCACCCACGTGGAGCCGGTGTCGTGGCAGGTGACCGAGCGGGTCACGACGCGCTGGTACCCGGTGCGGTGACGAGCCGCGCCCCTTCGTCGCCGCGGCGCTGCTCGGGCCGGGCCGGCGCGATGATGGTCGGTCGGTGACCGAGCTCCGACACGTTGTCCCGGGCGCCGAGAACCTGGCAGCGCTCCGTGCCCCGGTGCCACCAGAGCGAGGCCGTCCAGGCGCAGAGCAGGGCGTCGATCAGGTCTTCCCGGTGTTTGTAGGCTCGGTCGACCAACGGTGAATGCTCCGTCACCAGGGCGTCCGAGACGGGATGGGAGCCCAGGTCGAGCGGCGGCGACGCTCGGGTGAGCCCCCAGATCCGCTGGATGAGGTCATCGCAGACCATGGCCCGCGCAGTCCGGCGTTCGTCCGGCGGAAGAGAGGTGCCCATGCGCTTGTAGCGGGGTCGCTTGTCGAGGTAGCCGAACTCCGCCGCACCCACGAGCGTCGTGTAGGGGTAGCACTCGAAGAAGCTGGGGGTGGCCTTATCCATCGGCGCTAGGCCGTCGGTGTAGGTCCAGCCGGAGGCTTCCAATCGGCGGCGGATCGTCACCCCGCCGGCCCAGGGGCGGCCGAGGTTCGAGGCGTTCGCGGAGACATGCCAGCGGCCGTAGCGACTGCCGGTTTCCCGCTCGCACAGGCGCATGCCGGTGGGGTTGTTCACCACCAGGGGCGCGTCAACCGCCAGCACGGCGCCGGGTTCCCACAGGGAGTCGATCCAGCGCATCACGGCATCCGTGCCGCGGGCCCAGCCGGCGTCGAGCACCCGGCCGCTCTCGTCGATGCAAGCCAGGCCGGATTCATTGGCCGGTTTCGACGTGCTGCCTTCGGCCCAGGCCAGGTCAACTCCGAGGAATCGCGTCATGAGTTATGGATAGCACAGGGAGATGGCGGGCGCAGGTTCCGCCGAGGTTCGGCGCCCCTTCGTTGGGGCGTAGTCTTTTCGGATTGTTCAACAAAAAGGACAGAGGCCCTGACGATGACCCAGACCGAGAAACCATCCACGAACGGAAAGGTCATTGCGCTGGCAGTGGCGGGAGCCTTCGGCGGGTTTCTTTTCGGGTTCGACGCGTCCGTGATCAACGGCGCGGTGAATGCCATTCAAGACGAGTACGCGCTCACGGCGACCCTCACCGGCTTCGCGGTCGCGAGCGCGCTACTGGGCGCCGCAGCCGGGGCCTACCTGGGCGGCCGGGTCGGCGATCGATACGGTCGAATTCCGGTGATGCTTCTGGGCTCGATCATGTTCTTCGTCAGTTCGGTCGGTTCCGCCTTCGCCTTCAGCATCTACGACCTCGTGCTCTGGCGCATCGTCGGCGGTCTCGGCATCGGGCTCGCATCCGTGGTGGCCCCGGCGTACATCGCCGAGATCTCACCGCGAGCGATTCGGGGACGCCTCGGATCGCTCCAGCAACTCGCCATCACGATCGGTATTTTCTCTGCTCTGCTATCCGACGCCCTGTTCGCCAACACCGCGGGAGGCGCGGGTGAGCCCTCCCTGTTCGGGATCGACGCCTGGCGCTGGATGTTCCTGGCCTGCGCGCTGCCCGCCGCCGTGTACTTCGTGATCGCGAAGATCCTCCCGGAGTCCCCACGGTTCCTGGTGCTGAAAGACCGTGAGACGGAGGCCCGCGCGGTCTTCCAGAAGGTGTGGCCCAACGGCGATGTGGACCGCGAGATCCGCGACATCCGTGCCTCGATCAAGGCCGACACGCTGGGTCAGCGTACCGGGTCACTGCGTGGCAAGGCCTTCGGCCTGCGCCCGATCGTCTGGATCGGCATCCTCTTGTCGATGTTCCAGCAGTTCGTCGGCATCAACGTGATCTTCTTCTACTCGACCACCCTGTGGAAGGCGGTCGGCTTCGAGGAGTCGAGCTCGCTCACCATCTCGGTGTTCACCGGCCTGACCAACATCGCGGTTACCTTCATCGCCATCGCCCTGATCGACCGGATCGGACGTCGGCCGATCCTGATGACCGGTTCCATCGGCATGACGCTGTCGCTGGCCACGATGGCGATCGCCTTCAGCCAGGCGGTCACTGTGGGCGGCGAGATCAGCCTGCCCGGTGCGTGGGGTGGGATCGCCCTGGTCGCGGCCAATGTGTTCGTGGTCTTCTTCGGTGCGTCCTGGGGCCCGGTGGTCTGGGTGCTGCTCGGCGAGATGTTCCCGAACACCATCCGGGTGAAGGCGCTCGGCATCGCCGCAGCGGCCCAGTGGATCGCGAACTTCCTGATCGCCGTCACGTTCCCGACACTGGCGGCAGTCTCGCTGCCGTTGACCTACGGCCTGTATGCGCTGTTCGCGGCGCTGTCATTCGTGTTCGTGCTGACCAAGATTCCGGAGACCAATGGCATGTCCCTCGACGAGGCGAACACCCTTCTGCCGCCGAAGAACGCGGCGAAGACCGCGTCGAAGAACGCGGTGAAGCAGACCGAGGTCAGATAAGCCCGTGAAGAAGTTCTCCGACGCTGACGCCGAGCCTGGCGGCACGTTCGGTCAGACGGGCGTGCTCGTCGGCGGAGAGTTGCAGAGACACGGTGTGGGAGGCATCCGGATCGTCGAACGCGAACAGCTCCGGATGCGACGGGCCGGCCGGGAGCTTCGGGGTGGCGGCAGGCGAAGCGACGGCCCGTGCTTTCGTGGCCGAGGTCAGCGCGGGGCGCCGAACCGGTGCGGCATCGCCCTCCCGCACCCAGCCGGGGCCGGCGTTGATCGGCGCGTTCCGCTGGTACGCCTCTGACACGGCTCGGGCCCGGCTGTCCGCGGCCTCGTTGAGCGGGTGGTTAGCGTGGCCCTTGACCCATTCGAACCGGTAGCGGCGTCCGGCCAGAGCTTCGTCGAGCTCCTGGAGCAGATCCAGGTTCATCACGGGCTTGCCATCCGCCTTGCGCCAGCCCTTGGCCTTCCAACCGCGCATCCACTTGGTGATGGAGTTGATCACATACTGGCTGTCGCACAGCACGAGAAGGTCGTCGTCGAGGTGCGCGGTGGCCCGGAACAGTTCGAGCACGGCCTTCAGTTCGCCCTGATTATTGGTGGCGTGCTTCCAGCCGCCGGCGGCCCAGCAGGAATCGTTGACGAACCAGGCCCATCCGGCGGGGCCGGGATTGCCCAGAGCCGAACCGTCGGCGGCGGCGATGATCGTCATACAGTGAGCCTTTCCTGTGGTCCCGCTGGTTCAGGACCTGTCTAGTCTGCCATCGCGGACCAGATGGGCGAGTCCTCATGGCCGCGGCCACTGAGAGTTCGCGGACGGGGGTTTCCGACTGGCTCTTCCGCCCACCCCGAACGAATTGGTTCGGTACCGGGTGCGGCGTCCGGCCCTGGAGGACCAGGGTCCACCGGGCACAGTCAGTTTTGACCGCAGGCAGCGACACAGCCAGTCGACGAGGACTCACTCAGTTAGCCGCTGATGCAGGTGCCGGACGAGATCGGGGAGCCGAGCGTGGCGGCCTGCTCTACGACCGGGTCGACTTCCTCCATGGCGAGGGCGTAACCGAGGTTCTCGGTGGTGGTCGACTTCGCGAAGATGACGCCCGTTACGATACCGGCCTCGCTGAGCAGGGGGCCGCCCGATTCGCCATGGTCGACGTCGGCAGCCAGCGTGTAGATCTGCCGGGAGGACGGGTCCTGCCCGTAGATGTCGGCGACCAGGGCCGGTGCCACGGCGACGACCTCGGCCGGCGCCGATTCGAATGGCCCGCCGAAGGGATAGCCGCTGCTCACCGCAAGGCTGCCCGGCGGAAGATTGTCGCCAAGGGAGAGCGGGGGAGCATCGAGCCCCGACACTGCGATCACGGCGAGGTCCACGATCGGGTCGAAGTAGACGATCTGACCCGAACGGGACCTGCCGTCGGGCGTGACGACGACGGGCTCCTCCACCCCGGCGACGACGTGAGCGTTGGTGAGTACCCGTTCCGGAGCGACCACGAAACCGCTGCCGGACTGGTTCTGCCCGCACGCATAGGCGGTGCCGCTGATCTTCATCACCGACGCGCTCGCCGCGCGCAGGGCGTCGCTGTCGGTGCCCACGCTCGGCACGACCGGGGCCTCGCCGTTGAAGGCCTCCACGACACGCGGGATGCCCTCGGTCACCACGATGGAGCGCAGTTGGGCCAGGAAGCTCTTCACCTGGTCCGGGGTCAGGGAGTCGATCGAGCGGATCACGCTCGACGAGCTCACCGCCGACGACACCACGGGGACCCCGAGGGCACCGACGCTGAAGGCGATCATCGAGACCACGAGGGCCGACACCGCGACGGCTGCGCCGGCGCCGAGCACGCGGTCGACGACCCGGAGCTTGTTGCGAGTGCCCTGGGGAGTCAGGATCCTGCCGATGGAGCGTCCGAGCGAGAGGCCGCCGATCAGCAGAACAGCTGCGGCCGCGAGGGTCGCGGCCGTGCGCCACTCCGCGGCGGGAACCCAGGTGCCCACGAGCGGCACCAGAAAGTAGGCGGCGACGGCACCCGCCGCGAGTCCGGCGATTCCGGCGATGCTGCCGATGAGGCCGTTGCGGTATCCGGAAATCAGGTAGCCGAACAGAACGACCAGCAGCAACACATCCAGAAAAATTGAGAATGCCATCCGTGAACCTCGTCCTGTTGTCGGTGTCGTGCGCTTGCCCACCGGCCGCATCCGTCTGAACCAGAGTACGTGGCCAGTCCTCCCCAGAATGTGAATCCGCCGAGTCGTGCACCGACCCGGCCCGGATCGGGAGGTGGAGGCGGCTCCGGAGAGGGTGGACCCATGAACAGGACAATCGTCAAGACCAGGGAAGCACATGACTTCCTCGCGCTCGTGCCGCAGCTCGCCGGGTTCTTGCCCGAGAAGAGCCTGGTGCTCGTCGCCTTCCGTGGCAACCGTACCTGCGGGGCGATGCGGTTCAACCTGCCCGACCCTGCGGCACCGGAGAAGGTGCTCAAGCGCATCGCCACCACGCTCGTGGGAACGCTCTGCAAGATCCCGGACGTCGACGCGCTGGTGCCCGTCGTCTACAGCGACGAGAACATCGTGGCTGTGGCCGGCCTGCCGCAGGAACGCTTCGTCGAGGTGCTGTGCGCTCGCGCCCGGCTCTCCGGTTTCCTGCTTCGCGACGCCCTGTGCGTGGCCGCCGACGGGTGGGGCTCGTACTTCGACCCGGACTGCCCGGCCGGCGGGCATCCGCTCCGCGCGATCGCCGCCTCCGAGGTGCACCGGGCCATCCCCGACGAGGTTCGCCGCGACCTCGCGACGCTGCAGAGTCGCGCGGACTTGCCGGTGGTCGACCCGTCGATGAGAGAGCGGCTCGGCCGCCGGCTGGCGCGCTATCAACGCCTCGGTGGCCAGGCCGGCACAATGCCCGAACTGCTTGAGCTGGCCGGTGACATCCTTGACCCGGTGGTGGCCGCGGAGGCGGCGCTCGGTTTTGACCCGCAGAACCTGGGGCTTGACGACGCGGCCGCGTTGCTGTTCCTGATGCAGGGGCCGGCCTGCCGGGACCAGATGATGCTGCAATTCGCCTTCGGAGAGACGGTCGGCCGCAACACGCACTGCCTCAACCTGCGGTATGCCATCCTGCAGCGAGCCACGGGGCGGAGCCTGGACGACATCATCGCTGAGGAGCAGTCCGACGGACTCGACAGCCCGCACTCCCGGGTCACGAGCGACCTTATGCTCGGGCTCGGCCGGGAGCGCCCCGACCCCGAACGCATCGAGCCGGCGATCCGACTGCTGAAGGTGCTGGTCGCTCTGGCGCCGCGCACGGCCAGACCGGCGCCGCTGTGCATGCTGGCCTGGCTGTCGTGGGCGATGGGGCGCGGGTCGGTCGCCGGAATCTTCGTCGACCAGGCACTCGCCATTGACCGGCAGTACGGCATGGCTGAGTTGCTCCACACCGTTTTCGGTTCGGGGCACCTACCAGACTGGGCGTTTGCGGTCCCCCCGGACGAACCCGAAAACGCCTGAGCGGAATGCCGCTATCGGACTTTTGGCGGCAGGTAACCGGCTTCAGGCATCCGGTTGGCCGTAGCGGCTACAGGTACTTGGGCGCCTCCGACAGCACGCCGTACAGGATGTCGCCGATCTCGCTGAATTCGGCCGGGCCGATGGTCAGCGGGGGAGCGAGCTGCACGACGGGGTCTCCGCGGTCGTCGGCACGGCAGTACAGCCCGGCCTCGAACAACGCCTTGGAGAGGTAGCCGCGCAGCAGGCGCTCAGACTCGGCGTCGTTGAAGGTCTCCTTGGTGACCTTGTCCTTCACCAGCTCGATTCCGAAGAAGTAGCCCTCGCCGCGCACGTCGCCCACGATCGGCAGGGCGAGCAGCTTCTCGAGCTCGGCCCGGAAAAGTGGCGAGTTCTCACGCACGTTCTCGTTGAGCTTTTCCTCCTCGAAGATGTCGAGGTTGGCCATGGCCACGGCCGCGGAAACCGGGTGGCCACCGAAAGTGTAACCGTGATAAAAGGTCGTGTCACCGTGCTTGAAGGGCTCGTAGATGCGGTCGCTGATAATGGTGGCGCCGATCGGGGAGTAGCCGCTGGTCATGCCCTTCGCGCAGGTGATCATGTCCGGCTCGATCCCGAAGGTCGTGGATGCGAACATGTTGCCGATGCGTCCGAAAGCGGTGATGACCTCGTCGGCCACCAGCAGCACGTCGTACTGGTCGCAGATCTCGCGCACCCGCTTGAAGTAGCCGGGGGGCGGCGGGAAGCAGCCACCAGAGTTCTGCACGGGTTCCAGGAACACCGCGGCCACGGTCTCCGGGCCCTCGAACTGAATCATCTCTTCGATGCGGTTGGCGGCCCACAGGCCAAACTTCTCCACGTCGTCACCGAGCCCGGAACCCAGCTCGTCGGCGCGGTAGAAGTTGGTGTTCGGGACGCGGAATCCGCCGGGGGTGACCGGTTCGAACATTTCCTTCATGGCCGGGATGCCCGTAATGGCCAAGGCGCCCTGCGGGGTGCCGTGGTAGGCCACGTTGCGGGAGATGACCTTGTGCTTGGTGGGGCGACCCTGCAGCTTCCAGTAGTACTTGGCCAGCTTGAAGGCGGTCTCCACGGCCTCGCCGCCTCCGGTCGAGTAGAAGACCCGGTTGAGGTCGCCGGGCGCGTTTGCGGCCAGACGATCGGCTAGTTCGATGGCGCTCGGGTGGGCGTAGGACCAGATTGGGAAGAACGCGAGTTCCTCGGCCTGCTTCGCCGCCACCTGGGCGAGCCGCTTGCGGCCGTGGCCGGCATTGACGGTGAACAGCCCGCTCAGGCCGTCGATGTACTTCTTGCCGTTCGAGTCCCAGATGTGGTGGCCGACACCCTTGGTGATGATCGGCACGCCGTGGCCGCTTTCGAGCACGGACTGGCGCGAGAAGTGCATCCAGAGGTGGTCTTTCGCCTTCTGCTGCAGGGTGGCGTTCTCTGCATCCGTGTAGACGCGGGGTGTGGCCGACACCTCGGCTGTGGTGTCGCCGGTGCTGTCGGTGGCAACTTCGGCGGCGACTGCGGCGACGGGCGCGGCGGAGTCGGTGGTGGCTAATGTGATTGTCATTTTTTTTACCGTGTTCCCCAGTTGTAGAACTGCTTGTGGAGTTTGAGATAAACGAAGGTCTCGGTGGAGCTGACGCCCTCGAGACCACGGATCTGTGAATTGAGGAGGTCGATCAGCTCGTCGTCGTCCTCGCAGACAACTTCGACCAGCAGGTCGAAGGATCCGGCCGTCAGGACGACGTAGTCGACGGCCGGAATGGCGGACAGCCGGTCCGCGAGCAGTCGAGTGTCCCCGGTCGCGCGGATGCCGATCATGGCCTGGCGGTAGAAGCCCAGCTGCATCGGGTCGGTGACGGCGACGACCTGCATGACGCCGGCATCCGTCAATTTCTGCACGCGCTGCCGCACTGCGGCCTCGCTCAGGCCCACCGCCTTGCCGATTTCGGCATACGAGCGTCGGCCGTCGTTCTGGAGCTGCTCGATGATCTTCTTCGAGACCTCATCCAGTGCTGCCGGCCTGCCCGCATTGCGCCCGTTTACGCTCATCCAGCGAGTATGCCAGCGGGAGTGACCTCAGGCAAGCGATTCCGCAGCAATTCACGTCAAACACAACGGAATCCTTGGGAGTTTGCCTGGTTCAGGCTCGGTTCCCGCCGCTGGGATAGTCGCTAATGGGGAGGTTCCGCCGGCTCATCGAACCACTCGGGAGTCCCGTGAGCGCACGCGACCTTCGCAATTTCGTCATCGGCGGCCACCGTGGATAACCAATTCGACGGAGATTTTGGTTATAACCAGCTGCTTTGGCGGGTTCAGGGCCGATCCAGCCAGAATCTCCGTCGAATTCGTTCGGGACGGAGTTGATCCTCGGCTCGGTTCGGATCGACGTGGTGGCCGGAACGGACGTTCATCCCGCGCCGCGGCCCACTGCTCGATTGTGTCGGCGGCGGGAGCAATGGCCTCGTCGCGGAGATGCCGCACGGCGGACTCACGCACTCCGGCTACGGTAAAGACCTGTCGATGTACGAGTTCGCGGACTACGCGCAAATCACGCACGCCATGTCATACATCGGCCACCGACCTGATCGGCCACTGAATCGGCGTCCGAATATTGATCGTCAACGTAACGGAAAGGCACCATTCCCGTGGGGCGCGTCGGATACGAAACCGGTCTCGGCACCGAAGCCGCCTGGATCTTCGTCGTGGGGCGCGGCTTCATCGCCGCCCTGCCCGCCGGCACCCCGTCGGGCATCACCCTGACCCTGGCCGCGCTGGTGACGGCACCCCACGTCGAAGCCGAAGAGCTCGTCGCCCTGTTGCCACTCGGTGGCGAGCACGCCGTCGAGCATTTTGCGGTGATCATTCAGCGCGCTCCCACGGACGAGGACGGCATCCCCGTCTCCGTGGTCCTTCGCGGCGAAGTCGCGGTCGACGTGTACTCGGTCGGTGGGTCGCGCCGGTTCTCGGACGCCAGCATTCGCCCCTGGCTGCTGGCCGACTTCCGGGCCGTGACCGGTCTCACGGTGGGTTCCACCGGGCGACCCGTGGCCTCCTCGCGCGCCCTCGACTCCGGCCGACCATTCGGGCTCGGATCCGTGTTCGCGAACACCCTGTTCTGGTCGCTGGCAGAGCACAGCCAATCCGAGGCAGCGCAGGCCGACGCTGCGCAGGCCGACGCAGCGCAGGCCGACGCTGCGCTGACTGACGATTCACCTGCCGACGATGCCACGATCGTGCGCTCCGGCGCCGCGGGCCGCGCGGCGGACGCCGACACCGTTCTCGCCCGCCCGGCCGGGGCCGACACCCTGATCTCCGACGTCCGGGCGCCCGGGCAGCCCGGGCCTGCGGCCGGCGCACGGGTCCGGGCCGCCGAGGCTCGCTTTGCGTTCCGGCTGCCGAACGGGGAGGAGATCCCGCTGGACCTTCCCTGCCGGCTCGGTCGCCGACCGCGAGCGCCGCGCATCAGTGCCACCGCGCCGGTGCGGCTGATCGAGGTTGCCTCGCCCACCTCCGCCGTCTCCGGAACCCACGTGGAAATACGACAGGAGGGCGGCTCTGTCGTCGTCACCGACCTCGGTTCCACGAACGGCACCGTGGTGGCACCGCCACGCGGGCGCAGGCAACGGCTCCATTCCGGCCAATCGCTCGCAGTGCTGCCCGGTACGACGGTGCACTTAGGGGACGGTAATATCATCGAGATCCTCCCCGCAGCCGGCAACACGCCCGGTCAGTAATCGCACGGCAATTTCGGAAGGCACAACCGTGACCCAGATTGGTCAAGGCTCAACCGGTTCCATCGTCGTACTTCCATCGGTGCAGAAAACCGTGACGCTGGCCTGGGCGGCGATCACCGACACCGGGCACCGCCGCCAGATCAACGAAGACAGCCTCGTCGCCGAAATTCCCGTCTTCGCGGTCGCCGACGGCATGGGCGGTCACTCCGCCGGCGACGTCGCCAGCGCCGCCGTCGTGACCCGGCTGGCCGAGCTCGCCGGAACGGACCACGTCGAAGCGGAGGCGATCAACGACGCGCTCAGCCGTTCCGTCGTCGACATGGCCTCGGGCGAGGGTGTGACCGACCTTGGCACCGGAACGACCGTGACGGGCGCCGCGCTGGCCGTCGTCTCCGGCGAGCCGCAGTGGATCGTGTTCAACATCGGCGACTCCCGGGTGTACCAGCTCACCTCCGGCGTGCTGGAGCAGGTCACCACCGACCACTCCGTGGTCCAGGAACTCGTGGACGCGGGCCGGATCACCAGGGACGAAGCGGATGTGCACCCGCACGGCAACATCGTCACCCGCGCCGTGGGCTTCCACGAACCGCCCGTGCCCGACTATCGCATCCGCCCCCTGCAGGCCGGGATGCGGCTCCTGATCTGCTCCGACGGCCTGACCAAGGAGCTGACGGCGTACGGCATCCGTCATTTCTTGATCTCCAACCCGCGGGCGGATGACGCGGCCAGGGCTCTCTTGGAAGCCGCGCTCGACAACGGTG
This sequence comes from Cryobacterium sandaracinum, assembly GCF_004403415.1. Classification (NCBI taxonomy): domain Bacteria; kingdom Bacillati; phylum Actinomycetota; class Actinomycetes; order Micrococcales; family Microbacteriaceae; genus Cryobacterium; species Cryobacterium sandaracinum. The sequence goes on along the minus strand of NZ_SOGO01000039.1, from coordinate 13,195 downwards.
GCCGCGACAACGTCACGGTGATCGTGCTCGACGTGATCACCGTCGGCGATGTCGTACCCCCAGAGTTGGGGTAGCTTTCTACCGCCCGTCCGGCAGCGAGACACCTAAAATTAGGGAGCGCCTGTCGAGTCACCCGGTCGATATGCGCCTATTCACGCACGACCCGCACTGATGATGACACCGGGAGGCGACATGGCACGGCGCTTACCCTCCACGCCGCCGAACCTGCCGGGATTCTCCTATCTCCGTCCGCTCGGATCCGGCGGTTTCGCCGACGTGTTCCTCTATGAGCAGAACATGCCCAGGCGCCAGGTCGCGGTCAAGGTACTCCTGTCCGAGATCGTCAACGATCACGTGCGCCAGCTATTCCAGGCCGAGGCCAACCTGATGGCCCAGCTGAGCTCGCATCCGTCGATTCTCACGGTTTTCCAGGCGAGCGTCTCCGCGGACGGACGACCGTATCTCGTCATGGAGTACTGCTCCTCGACCCTCAGCCAGCGCTACCGCTTTGAACCGCTCTCGGTGCCGGATACCCTGCGGATCGGTGTGAAGATAGCGAGCGCCGTCGAGACCGCGCACCGGTCCGGGGTGCTCCACCGGGACCTGAAGCCGTCCAACATCCTGGTCACCGCGTATGGGCACCCGGTGCTGTCGGACTTCGGGATCGCTGCCACCCTCGGCGAGGCCGAGAGGAGCGACGCCATCGGGCTCTCCATTCCGTGGTCGGCCCCTGAGGTGCTGCTCGGCGAGATCTCCGGGTCGGTCGCCTCGGAGGTGTGGTCGCTCGGCGCCACCCTCTACTCGCTCCTGGCCGGTATGTCCCCGTTCGAAGTGGCCGGTACCGAGAACGGTTCGGCCCAGATGATGGCCCGCATCCACAAGGCCCGCGTGCCGCCGCTCGACCGCGCCGACGTGCCGGCCCGGCTCGGCGCCATCCTGAATCGCTCGATGTCGCGGCGGCCGGAACTGCGGCAGCCGAGCGTGCTGGAACTCATCCGAGAGCTTCAATCGGTGGAGGCCGAACTCGGTCTCGCGCAGACGCCCCTCGAGGTGGAGCAGGACGGCTGGGCCGTCGCTGCCCCCGCCGACCAGGAGGACCGGACCCGGATCACGGGCATCAACTCAGTCGATGCCTACGCCGGCCGCCGCCGCCGGAAGGCGTCGCCAACCGGCCTCGGCGCGCGCTCGGCGACCTCGGCACTGCTGAGTACAGGGCAGCTGACCACCGGCCCGCAGGGGGACACTGTGACCACCCGGCCCAAGAAGCGGAGGCGCACGCTCACGGTATGGGGACTCGTGTCTGCGGCGGTGATCATCGTGGGACTCGCGACCACGGCGGCGACCGTGCTGGTGACCCAGGCCGGCACCGACATCCCTCTGGTGAGTGATGTGGATGGCGCGCTCCGCTCTGGAACCATCGTGTTCAGCTGGGCCGACCCCGGGGTCCGGGACGGCGACACCTTCGTGGTGACCCTGCGCAGCGGTCAGAGCAGCATCCAGCGGGGAACGGAATTCCGGGTCGACCCGCAGGGACAATCTCGGGTCTGTGTGACCGTCACGGTCAACCGGGACGGCAAGCTCGGCGCTCCGAGCGGGGAAAAATGCGTCGACACCGGCCTTCCGGGCGCGTCCGGCGGCGCCGGGTGATCCGTCGCTGGCTCGCCCGCCACCGCTCGCTCTTCGCCACCGCGCTCAGCGGCACCGTGGTCGTGGCCGTCATTGCCACCGTGGCCATCGCCTCCGGTGGATACACCGCGCAGCGCCTCGACCTCGGAGACGCGGCCGTCTGGGTGAGTAACGAGGCGCGCCAGGTCGTCGGGCGAGCGAATACGGCCGTCTTCGAACTGAACACGGTGGTCAGCGCCGGAAGCACCAGCCTCGACGTGGTGCAACGGGGCGCCACCGTGCTGGTGCTGGACCGTGGCAACAGCGCCCTCGACATCCTCGACCCCGCGACCGCGGAGGTGGCCGACAGCGTGGCCCTGCCGCCGGACGCTGCTTCGGTCTTCTTGGCCGGCGACCGGGCGGTGGTCACCGCGAACGGCGACGTCTGGAGCGTGACCGCGAGCCAGCTGTCCGAGTTCGACAGCACCACCGAGCCGACGCTGGCCTTCGGCGCCGGCTCCGTGGTCAGCCTCGACGAGGCCGGCGTGCTGTTCGCCTTCACGCCGGCGACGGGGGAACTCTCCCAGGTCGACCTGCTCACCGCGGACACCATTACCAGCACGGTCACGCTCACGGCCGGCGAAACGGATGACCGCTACCAGCTGACCAGCGTCGACGGCCGGTGGGCGCTGCTCAACGCCTCGAGCCGGCGACTGTTCCAGGCGGAGGGGGTTGAAGACCTGTCCGGGAGCATCCGTTCCGGGGATGAGCCCGTCCTGTCGGAGCCGAGCGTGACGGGCGACCGCGTTCTCATCGCCCACCGTGAGGGGCTCATTGCGGTGCCCCGTGCCGGCGTCCCCGCTCCGCTCGTCACCGGCCGGAGCGGGGACGCCGCCGCGCCCGTACAGGACGCCTACTGCGCCCATGCCGCCTGGTCGGACGGCACCGTCTGGCGCGACTGCGCGGCGGCCGGCGCGGAGGGCGGCACCGGAAGCGACGGCGCCACCGCCACCCTGTCCGGCGTCGCCGGGGACGCCCGGCTGGTCTTCCGCCGGAACGGAACCGGACTCGTGCTGAACGACGCCCGCAACGGCACGACCTGGGCCGTGCAGCAGGGCAACGAACTGATCGACAACTGGGCCGAACTGATCGACACCGACCCCGATCAGCAGCAGGTCGAGCAGGCGGCTGACGACACCCCGCCGGAGTTCGAGAAGTCCCAGGTGCCACCCGTCGCTGTCGATGACGCTTTCGGCGGCCGGCCGGGACGCACCGTCACTCTGCCCGTGCTGCTCAACGACTTCGACCCCAACGGCGACGTGCTGGTGATCTCGGCGCTCACCCCCGTGCCCGAGTCGGCCGGGCGGCTCGAGCTCGTGGCGGACACTCAGCAGGTGCAGCTGACCCTCACGCCGGAGGCATCCGGATCACTGAGCTTCGACTACATCATCGACGACGGGCGCGGCGGGAGCGCCTCGGCGACGGTCACGGTCGCGGTGCGTTCCCCCGAGGAGAACGCCGCACCCGTGCAGGCCCGCACGACGAACACCACGGTGCGCGCCAATGGACGGGTGACCACGGCGGTGCTGGGCGACTGGGTCGACCCGGACGGCGACCCGTTCTATCTGGCGGCGGCGACCGCGCCCGCACCGGACCAGGTCAGCTTCACGCCGGCCGGGTCCGTCGTCTACACGGATGCCGGCGCGGGCGGGAGCGCGAAAACGGTGGGCCTCACCGTCTCCGACGGCCGTGCCGACGGGGCCGGCGCGCTCTCGGTGATGGTGCGGCCGAGCGGCTCGGTTCCCATCGTCGCCGAGGCGTTCGTGGTGCTTGCGACCGCCGCCAGCGAGGTGACCGTGTCGCCGCTGGAGCATGTGCGCGGTGGATCGGCGCCGCTGCGCCTGAGCAGCGTGCCGGCCAAACCCGAGGTGAACATCACTGCGGACTTCGACGCCGGCACCTTCCGGTTGCAGAGCAGCGTGGTGGGGGTGCACGAGATCGAGTACGCGGTGACGGATGGCGAACTCACCGCCACCGGCCGCATCCGCGTGAACGTGACGGCCGCGCCCGACGCCAGCAGCGCCCCCGTCACCGTGCCGCACACCGCATTCATCCGCGGCCAGCAGGCCACCCTCGTGGACGTGCTCGCCACGGACTCCGATCCGGCCGGTGGGGTACTCCTGGTGACGGGCATCACGGATGTCCCCGCCGACAGCGGGCTTCGAATCGAGATCCTCGACCAGCGCATCCTGCGCGTGACCTTGACCAAACCCCTCGAGGGCGGTACGGCCGTGTTCGGCTACCGGGTCAGCAACGGCCTCGCCGACGCCGCGGGCACGGTGACCGTGATCGAGATCCCGCCGCCGGCCCAAAAGCAGGCCCCGATCGCCGTGCCGGACTCGATCTCCGTGCGCGTCGGCGACGCCATCGACATCCCCGTGCTCGCGAATGACGAGCATCCCGAGGGCGACACCCTCACCCTGGCGCCGGAGCTCGCGACCGAACTGCCCGCTGGCGGCGGTCTGCTCTTCGTCTCGGGCCGGGTGCTGCGGTTCCTGGCGCCGGACACGGCCGGCAACGTCACCGCCGTCTACCGAGTGAACGCCCCAGACGGCCAGTTCGCGAACGCCGAGGTCAGCATCGCGGTGCGGGAAGCCGATCCCACCTCGAACAGCGCCCCCGTGCCGAAAACCGTGACGGCCCGTGTGCTCGCCGGGGACACGGTGAGCATCCCGATCCCGCTGTCCGGCATCGACACCGACGGCGACTCCGTGCAACTGGTCGGCCAGGAGACCAGTCCGGAGAAGGGGTCGGTCACGGTCACAGGCGTGGACTCGCTCGACTACACGGCCGGGGAGTACTCGGCCGGCACGGACACGTTCAGTTACTCGGTGGTCGACGCGCTCGGGGCCCGGGCCGTCGGCACCGTGCGGGTGGGGATCAGCCCGCGCCTCGACGGCGCCCGCAACCCGGTCGCCACTCCGGATGAAGTCGTGGTGCGCCCCGGCAGCACGATTGCCGTGCGGGTGCTCGGCAACGACTCCGACCCCGACGGCGGCACCCTGAGCATCACCGGCGTGGAGGCGAGCGGCCAGGCGAGCGGCGAGGCCGACTCGGGCACCGCCGTCGTCGACGGCGACACCGTGGCCGTGACCTCACCCGTGACACCGGGCCGCTACGGCTTCATCTATGAAATCCAGAACGTGCGGGGCGGAACGAGTTCCACCTTCCTCACGGTCGTGGTCCGCGAGGACGCCCCGCGCTCGCGTCCGGATGCACGCGACACTCACGTGCCGCTGTCCGACGTGCTCGAGGCCCGGACCGTCGACGTCGACGTGCTGGCCAACGTCTTCTTCGCGGAAGGGCCGGCCACCGCATTAGCTCTGACGGTGCCCGAGCGTTTCTCGGGAATCGCCGAGGTGACGCCGGCCCGGCGCATCCGGGTCACGGTGGGCTCGACCAGCCAGATCATCCCGTTCGCGGTGACGCACCCGGAGGACGCGAGCATCGTGTCCTACGCGTTCATCTGGGTTCCCGGGACCGACGACGCCCTACCCCAGGTGCGCCGCGGTGCCCCGCCGCTGACCGTGCAGAGCGAGGCGCTGCTCTCCATCGACATCAACGACTATGTCGTCGCGGTCGGCGGAAAAAAGGTGCGCCTCACCGACCGCAGCCTCGTGCGGGCGACGCATTCGGACGGGGCCGACCTCGCCCGGAACGACACCGGCCTCGCGTTCGCGAGCACCGATAAATACTTCGGGCCGGCGTCCATTTCGTTCGAGGTCACCGACGGTTCGGGGCCTGAAGACCCGGATGGGCGCACGGCGACCATCGTGCTGCCCATCGAGGTCACGCCCCGCGAGAATCAGCCGCCCGGTTTCAATGGAGCGGTGCTCGAGTTCGAGCCCGACCAGGAGAAGGTCATCGACCTGACCCGACTCACCAGTTACCCATATCCGAACGACCAACCTGAGCTGGCGTACACCGTGCTCGACCCGCTTCCGACCGGTTTCAGCTATGCGCTCGACGGGCAGACGCTCACCCTGCGCGCCACGGAATCCACCCCGAAGGGCGCGCGGAGCACGATCACGATCGGCGTGCGCGACGGCGTTCAGGAGGGCCGAGCCGGCCGGGTCGACCTGCGCGTGGTCGCGTCAATGCGACCCGTTGCCATCCCCGTGACGGATGCCGCGGTCGCTCCCCGCGGTCGCACGACCGTCGTCGACGTGCTCGCGAACGACGGCGCCACCAATCCGTTCCCGTCCGTGCCGCTGCGCGTGCTCGCGGTGCGCGGCCTGGACGGCGGCGCCGTTCCGGCCGGGGTGAGCATCACGCCCAGCACGGACCGAAGCCGGCTGTCGGTCCGGGTTGCCTCGGATGCCGCGCCGACCGACCTGACCCTGCAGTACCAGGTGGCCGACGCGACGAACGACCCTGCCCGCTACGCCTGGGGCACCGTGCGCATCTCGGTGCAGGACAAACCTGACCCGGTGTCCAGCCTGCGCGTCACCGGCTTCTTCGATCGGGGCCTGTCCTTCTCGTTCAACGCCGGGGCCTTCAACAACTCGGCGATCACCGGGTATCAGATTTCCCTCCTCGACGCCGCGTCGGGGGCCGTGCTGTCCAACTCGCTCTGCTCAGCGACCTCCTGCCAGGTCGCGACGCCCGGCAACGGCCAGGGCAATGCTCTGCGAGTGTCGGTCGCCGCGCAGAACGGGATCGGGCTGTCCGAGGCGACCGTGCTGTCCGATCGGGTCTGGTCCGACTCGGTGCCGACCGCGCCGACCGGCCTGGTTGCGGAGCCGCTCGACGGCGGGCTGCGCCTGCGCTGGAACACCGTTGCCCCGGTGGGCGGCGGGACGGCGATTCGCGGCTATGTGGTGACCCGGAACGGCGCCGTCCAGGAGGAGGTCAGCGCTTCCGGATCGAGTTGCGCGGCGGGAACCTGCTCCGTCGACGTGATGGGCCTCGTCAACGGCGTGAACACTCCCTTTACGGTCAGCGCCCGCAACGACGCCTACCCGGCCCTGGCCGGTTGGAACAGCGCGGTGGGGAGTGCGACGCCGTTCGGCCCGGCCCGCGCCGGCGCGATCACGGCCAGCGCGGCCGACGCCGCCGGAGCGGTGACCGTGACGTGGGACGGGTTCGACGGCCGCGGCGCCCTCATCGGCGGCTACTTCGTGCAGCGGCTGCGCGAAGATCAGGTTCCGACGGGTGCGCAGGCGTGCACGGTGTCCGCGTCGGGGGAGCTTCAGCCACCGACAGAGGGCGGCATCGTCGCCCAGCAGAAGGCGCTCGGCGGTGACGCGACCAGCACCGTGTTCGATAGCCTCCTCGCGGACAACGGCCGCTACTACTTCGCCGTCTGGGGGTACAACAAGGCCGGCTGCGCCCCGACGGCGGTGGCGAGTGTTCTCGTGCGCCCGGCGCCCGGACCTGTCACCGATGTGCAGAGCACCATGGCGGCGCGGGGCGATGCTTGGGATCTGCGCGTCGACGGGATCAACCCGAGTGCGGGCATCCGGGACTACCGGCTGCGCGCGGTCGACGGCTCCGGCGGGGTCGTTCCGAGATCCGAGGTCGTCTTCGGCGGGGCCGGCTGGCCGCGCGAACTTCTGAGTCTCCCGTTCGGTGAGATCGTGCGTTATCAGGTTTCGGCCTGTACCGACTGGGGCTCGTGCGGGCCGTGGTCGGGCACGCTGACCGCGCCCGAGGCCTCCGTCAGCTTCACCGTGACCGGGCTTGCCTACGACCCGGCCACCGGAGTCATCAGCTGGACCAATGGGCCTCAGAACAACGGCCTTCCCGCCGCCTACAGCTGCTCGGTGCCCGGCGACGCCACGGTGACCCCGCGGGATGCCGACTCCCCGAACACCTGCAGGTTCGGCACCGGCGCGCCGCCCCCGCCGGCCGGTGCCGTGCTGCTGGCGGTGACCGTGAATAATCAGACCTATACCTATGCGCCGTGAACCAACGAAAGTGATCACCCCATGACGATGACCGCGGAGCAGGCGGCCCAGTTCGCCGACGTTTTCGACCGACTGGTGACCGGGGTCGAGCAGGTGCTGCTGGGCAAGCACCACGTCATCCAGATGTCGTTCACCGCGCTTCTCAGCGGCGGACACCTGCTGCTCGAGGATGTGCCCGGCACCGGCAAGACCTCGCTCGCGCGCGCCATCGCACAGAGCGTGCGCGGTACCAGCAACCGGGTGCAGTTCACCCCCGACCTGCTGCCGGGCGACATCACCGGGGTGAGCATCTACGACCAGCGCAGCGGGGCGTTCGAATTCCACCGCGGGCCGGTCTTCGCCAACATCGTTCTGGCCGACGAGATCAACCGGGCCAGCCCGAAGACCCAGGCCGCGCTGCTCGAGGTGATGGAGGAGGGTCAGATCACCGCCGACGGCGTCACCCACCCGGTGGCGGCCCCGTTCATGGTGATCGCCACCCAGAACCCGATCGAGCAGGCCGGCACATACCGGCTACCCGAGGCGCAGTTGGACCGATTCATCATGAAGGCCTCCATCGGCTACCCGGACCACGCCTCGACCATTCGCATCCTCGAAGGTGCCGGGCAGCGCGCGCACGAGGTGACCGTGCCTCCGGTGGTGTCCGCGGCGACCGTCGTCGAACTGGCCGCCCTGGCCCGCACCGTCTACGTCGACGCCACCATCAACGATTACGTGGCGCGACTGATCGACGGCACCCGCACGAGCTCCGAGGTACGTCTGGGCGTCAGCGTGCGCGGGGCGCTCGCGCTGATCCGCACCGCGAAGACCCTCGCCGCCGCGAACGGCCGCCACTACGTGGTGCCCGATGACATCAAGGAGCTGGCTCACGCCGTGCTCGGGCACCGGCTCGTGCTCGACCCCGAAGCCGAATTCGACGGTGTCACCGCCTCCAGTGTGATCGCCCGGGTGCTGATCGAGACTCCGCCGCCCAGCGACAGGCAGGCTGCGTGACGCAGATCGTGCCGGGTCCGGGCGCAGGCACAGCTACCGCGCCTGCGCTGCTCGCGCCCGCGCCGCCCGCTACTCTGCCGGTCGCAGTCTCCGGTGACGGCCGGCTGGCCGACTTCGCCGCGGCGGGAGTCCGGTTCGGGCGGGAATGCGGTGCTCGTGTCGCTGGCGCCCTGCGTGCGGTCTTGTCCGTGGTCACCCCGCTCGGCTGGGCCGTCCTGGCGGTCGTGGGGGTCTCGTTCCTGTTCGGCTATGCGCTGGGCTGGACCGAGCTGATCGTGATCGGCTGGGCCGGGCTCGTGCTCCTGGTGGCGGCATCCTGTTTCCTGATCGGTCGGAACGCGTTCGAGATCCACCTGCACCTGCCCGTGGAGCGGGTGGTCGTGGGGGAGCGGGTGCCCGGCCAGGTGAGCGTGCGGAACCCGACCCGCCGGAGGCTGCCGGGCGTGGGCGTCGAGGTGCCGGTCGGCTCCGGGCTGGCCGAATTCTCGATGCCGAGCCTCGCCCGCGGTGAGGACTTTTCGGACGTCTTCATCGTGCCGACCCGCAGACGCGGCGTGATGCCGATCGGTCCGGTGCGGACGGCGCGCGCCGACCCGATCGGGCTACTGCGCCGGGAGATCGTCTGGGCCGAACAGGTCTCGCTGTTCGTGCACCCGCGCACGGTCTCGATCCCGAGCATGAGCACGGGCTTCATCCGCGACCTTGAGGGCAATCCCACCCGTGACCTGACCAACAGCGACGTCTCGTTCCACGCGCTGCGCGAATACGTGCCCGGGGATGAGCGGCGCACCATCCACTGGAAGAGCACCGCGAAGACCGGCCGCTACATGGTGCGCCAGTTCGAGGAATCCCGCCGCAGCCACCTCATGGTCGCTCTCAGCCTGGCGCAGTCCGACTATGCCGGCGAGGACGAATTCGAGATGGCCGTCAGCGTCGCCGGCAGCCTGGGGGTGCGGGCCATCCGCGACGCGCGCACGGTCTCCGTTGTCGCCAGTGCGGTGCCGCCGGACTCCAGCCGACGACGGATGCCGGGACTCCGTCCGCTGAGCACCCTCACCCGCACCCGGCTGCTCGACGATCTCAGCGGCGTGGAACGCTCCCTGGCCGCCCTGCCGGTCAGCGAGCTGGCCAGGGCCGCAGCGGACACCGTGGCCGGCATCTCGGTGGCCTTCCTGGTGTGCGGGTCGGCCACCACCCTCACGCAGGTGCGCACGGCCGCCAGCCGTTTTCCGGCCGGCGTCGACGTGGTCGCCGTGATCTGCGCCCCGGAGACCGTCCCCAGCCTCCGCCGCGTGGCCGAGTTGAGCGTGCTCACCATCGGCTACCTGGACGACCTGCAGCACAGTCTCGCCCGAACGAAGGCGGCATGAGCGCGCGGTGGGTGAGGAGCGGAGGCGCGCGCCGAGGCGGCATGGCGGTCCGCGGCATCCGTCTGGACTGGCGCTTCATCGTCGGCAACACCGTCGGGCTGCTCCTGGCGACCCTGATCGCGAGCGCCTCGCTCTGGCCGGTCTATCAGAGCCGCGAGTTCATCGTGCTGGTCGGCGTCACCTTCGGGCTGGGTACCGTCGTCGCCATACTGGGGGCGCTGTTCCGCTGGGGCACCTGGCTGGTGGCGCTTTCCACCGTGGGGGTCTACCTACTCGCCGGGGTGCCACTGGCCGTTCCTGGTCGGGCGGTGCGCGGCATCCTGCCCACCCCGGACGGCCTGCTCGACCTGCTCGCCGCGACCGCGCTGAGCTGGAAACAGCTCGTCACCATCGTGCTTCCGGTCGGTTCCTATCAGGCGCTGCTCGTGCCCGCCTTCATTCTGGTGCTGCTCAGCACCGTGATCGGGCTGTCGGTCGCCCTCCGCGCCCCGGTCGGCGAGCTCGGCACACTGGCCCCCGCCATCCTGTTCGTCAGCGGCATCGTGCTGGGCCCGACGGTCGCGACCATGCCGATCGGAACCGGTCTCGGCCTCTTTGTCGTGCTCTTGTTCTGGCTGCTCTGGTTTCGCTGGATGCGCCGCCGTTCCGGCGCGCGGCTCGCCCTGCAGCAATCCCGCCGCAGCACGGCGTCGTCGTCCGACCGGCGGCTCGCGGCGGCCCGCGGGCTGGTCAGCGCAGCCGTGATCGTGGCGGTGGCGATCGCCGCGGGAACCGGGGCCGCGGTCGTGCTGCCGGCCGACGTGCCGCGCGACGTGCTGCGCGCTCGGGTGCAGCAGCCGTTCGACCCTCGGGACTACCCGAGCCCGCTGAGCGAATTCCGCGGTTACCTGCAGGCCGGGCGGGCGGATGCGGTGCTCCTCGAGGTGACCGGCCTCCCGAGCGGCGGCCGCCTCCGCTTGGCCACCCTGGACAGCTACGACGGGATCGTCTACTCGGTCGGCAGCGACCAGGTCAGCAGCGCGTCCGGCTCCTTCACCCGGCTGCCGGACCGTCTCGACCAGTCCCTGGTCGACGGCGACCCGGCCACCCTCACGGTGACCGTCGAGGGCTACACCGGCGTCTGGGTGCCCGGCGCCGGCCAGCTCGAACGCATCACGTTCAACGGCCCCACCCGGATCCTGCGCTCCGACTCCTTCTATTACAACGACAACAGCGGCACGGCCGCGGTGCTCACCGGGCTGGTCCGGGGCGATGGTTACCAGAGCGTGGGCGTCATCCCGCGGTCACCGGACAGCCTGGCCGACCTGCGACCCGGCAGCGCCGTGCTGCCTGCGCCCGCTGTTCTGCCGGACGAGGTCGAACAGACGCTCGCCCGCTACGTGCAAGCCGGCGACCCGCCCGGTGTGCAGCTGCAGGCCATGCTCGACGGCCTGAAAACGGATGGTTACATCAGCCACGGCATCCTTCCGGACGAACCGGCGAGCCGGTCCGGGCACGGCGCCGACCGCATCAGCGAGCTGTTCACCGACCAGCCCATGCTTGGCGACGCCGAGCAGTACGCCGTGGCCGCGGCCCTGATGGCGCGCCGGCTCGGCTTCCCGGCCCGGGTCGTCATCGGCTTCGTGCCGCAGGCGGCCGCCGGCGCCGAGGCGGTCCCCGTCGTCGGTTCCGACATCTCGGCGTGGATTGAGGTTTCCTCTACCGAGGGCTGGGCCACGATCGATCCGAACCCGGCCGTGCGGGACATCCCGGCTCGGGCCCCCGATGACCCGTCGGTTGTTTCCCGGCCGCAGTCGGTTGTGCCCCCGGCCCTCCCCGACCCGGTGGAACTGCGCGAGCCAGCCCCGCCGGAGAGCACCAGCGACGACCCGCCGGAACCGCTCAACCCGCTGCTGGTCTTCCTGCTCGCCGCGGCGACCATCGCCGCCTGGACGCTCCTCGGTCTCGGCGTACTGATCTCGCCCCTCCTGCTGATCGCCCTGGCCAAAGCACGCAGGCGGCAACTGCGCCGCACCCGGTCCACACCGCTCGACCGGATTCGGGGCGGCTGGCGAGAATTCACCGACGCCGCCGTGGACCATGGCATCGATGTTCCGGTGGGGGCCACCCGCACGGAAGTGGCCGCGCTGGTGCCGGGAGCGGAACCTCTGACACTGGCCGTCGCCGTTGACCGTGCCGTGTTCTCCCCGGAACGGCCGGGCAATGCCGCCGCCGAGGACGTGTGGACCGCGGTCACCGACCTGCGTCGCTCGCTCAACGCGGGGAGCAGGCGCACCGACCGGCTTCGGGCCCTCGTGTCGTTGCGTTCGCTGGGTCGGTACGCTGGAGGGGCATCCGTTCGCCGAACTGCCCCGAGCGGGAGCGGCCCTGCACCGGGAGGAGCCCGCCCATGAACTGTCTGATCTGCGGTGCGCAGCTTCCCGTCGGCGCCATGTTCTGCGGCGAATGCGGCAGCTCGAGCACGGCCACCCCGCTAACCCGGAAGCGACCGGACCCGCGGCCCAGCGACACAACGGTCATCCTGCCGCTCCGTCGGCGCTCCGTGATCTCGGTGCCGGTCGTGTCGGTGCCGGTCGTGGTACCGGTCGTGTCGGCTCCGGTCGAGTCGGTGCCGGTCGTGGTGCCGGTTGTGTCGGTGCCGGTCGAGGTGCCGGTTGTGTCGGCTCCGGTCGAGGTGCCGGTCGTGTCCGCCCCGGTCGATGCTCCCGGCCCAGTGCCGCTCCAGGCTCCGGAACCCGCCCCGGCCCCCGCCCCTACCGCGTCCCTGTTCGTGCTCCAGTTCAGCACGGGGGAGACGATCTCGGCCCTCGGCACCGGCCTGATCGGTCGCCGGCCGCTGCCCCAGCCGACCGAACGCGTCGACATCCTGGTGCAGATCAACGACCTCGGCCGTTCGGTGTCGAAGAGCCACCTCGAGTTCGGCCAGTACGATGGCGAGTTCTGGGTCAGTGACCGGTACTCGGGCAATGGCACCATCATCCGTCGCCCGGATGCGGTGGCGGTGCGCTGCGAACCCGGCCGGCGCTATCTGGTGCCGCGTGGTTCCCGGGTCGAGATCGCGGACCAGTTCTTCATCCTCAATTAGTCCCTCACCAACTGACCCCTCCCCGGCCAGATGAGTGTGCCCAATGACCGTGGGCGCTGAAGGTCCGCGGATTGGAGTGTTCCGAGGCGATTATGCTCGGTGCCGGTGCCGGTGCCGCGCCGCTGCCGCCGCTGCCGCCGCCGAGCCGACGCCGAGCCGCGCCGCTGCCGCCG
>NZ_SOGO01000003.1:0-2470 GCF_004403415.1 Cryobacterium sandaracinum | reverse complement strand
CGCCGCGGGATTTCGCCGGAGGTGGTGACCGATATCTCCAATCTCAAGGGCGAGCCTGAGTGGATGCTGCAGCGTCGCCTCAAGGCCCTCGAGTTGTTTGAGCGCAAGCCGATGCCGACTTGGGGTGCTGACCTGTCGGGCATCGATTTCGACAACATCAAGTACTTCGTGCGTTCCACGGAGAAGCAGGCCCAGACTTGGGACGACCTGCCCGAGGACATCAAGAGCACCTATGAGAAGCTCGGCATTCCCGAGGCCGAGCGTCAGCGTCTTGTCTCCGGCGTCGCGGCCCAGTATGAGTCCGAGGTGGTCTATCACCAGATCAACGAAGAATTGGCTGCGCAGGGTGTCATCTTCATGGATACCGACACGGCGTTGAGGGAGCATCCGGAGTTCTTCGAGGAGTATTTCGGCACGATCATTCCCTCCGGCGACAACAAGTTCGCGGCGCTGAACACCTCGGTGTGGTCGGGCGGCTCTTTCGTTTATGTGCCGCCGGGTGTGCACGTGGAGATCCCGCTGCAGGCCTACTTCCGCATCAATACGGAGAATATGGGGCAGTTTGAGCGCACCCTGATCATCGCCGACGAGGGCAGCTACGTGCACTACATCGAGGGGTGCACGGCCCCGATCTACTCGTCCGATTCTCTGCACTCTGCGGTGGTCGAGATTGTTGTGAAGAAGAATGCCCGCGTTCGCTACACGACTATCCAGAACTGGTCCACGAACGTCTACAACCTGGTCACGAAGCGTGCGACGGCTGCGGAGGGTGCCACGATGGAGTGGATCGACGGCAATATCGGTTCCAAGGTCACGATGAAGTACCCGTCGATTTATCTGATGGGTGAGCACGCTAAGGGGGAGACCCTGTCGGTGGCGTTCGCGGGTCCCGGTCAGCATCAGGATGCGGGCGCGAAGATGATCCACATGGCGCCGTATACGCAGTCTTCGATCGTGTCGAAGTCCATTGCCCGGGGTGGTGGCCGGTCTGGTTACCGCGGTGAGGTGCGGGTGGATGCCACGGCGCACCACTCCGCGAACACGGTGCGCTGTGACGCGTTGCTGGTGGACACGAAATCGCGTTCGGACACGTATCCATCGATCGATATCCGGGTCGATGATGTGCAGTTGGGCCATGAGGCCACGGTGTCGCGGGTCAGCGAGGAGCAGCTGTTCTACTTGATGAGCCGGGGGATGCCCGAAGATGAGGCGATGGCCATGATCGTGCGCGGCTTCATCGAGCCGATTGCCCGGGAGCTGCCGATGGAGTACGCCCTTGAACTCAACAAGCTCATTGAAATGGGCATGGAAGGATCCGTCGGCTAAATGTCCGCCGTCTCTGCACAACTCAATTCCCCACCAACCACCCCGGCATCCACAACGGATGCCATGCCTACTGCGGAGCAGCACGGCATCAAGGAGCACTCGGACGGCCGTTTCGGTTATGTGCCGGTGCAGACCCGGTCGGACCGGTTCGCGAGCGTGAACGTGGCCGACTTCGGTCCCGTCACGGGTCGTGAAGCGGTCTGGAAGCTATCGCCGGTGAAGAAGTTCACCGACCTGACCGCGGGTGTGCTCGACGGGTCGGAGTACCCGGTCGAGTCTTCACGCGTCGCCGGGGTCAGCGTCGCCTGGGTCGATCGCACCGACCCGCGGATCGGTTCGGCCGGGGCGCCCGAGGAACGCGCGTCGGCGAACGCGTGGTCGAGTTTCGAGAAGGCTCTCGCGATCACGATCAGCGGCGAGGAGGCCAAGGAGGTCACGGTCACCCGTGCCGGCCTGGGTTCCGGCGCGCGCGGCGCGCACACCATCATCGAGGCCAAGCCGTTCAGCCAAGCCATCCTGATCCTGGAGAACACGGGTGCGGCCCGGCTGAGCGAGAACGTCGAGATCATCCTGGGCGAGTCCGCGAACCTGACCGTGGTCAGTCTGCAGGAATGGGGCGACACGGCCGTGCACCTGACGAACCACTTCGCCACCATCGGCCGCGACGCACGGTTGAAGCACATCGTGGTGAGCCTGGGCGGCAGCATCGTGCGGGTGAACCCGTCGGTGCGTCTAGCCGGGATCGGTTCGGACACGGAGCTGCTCGGCCTGTACTTCGCCGACGCCGGCCAGCACCTCGAGCAGCAGGTATTCGTGAACCATGTCGCGCCGAACAGTCNCCAGCACCTCGAGCAGCAGGTATTCGTGAACCATGTCGCGCCGAACAGTCGCAGCCGCGTCACCTACAAGGGTGCGTTGCAGGGTCAAGGTGCCCGCACCGTGTGGATCGGCGACGTCCTGATCGGGCGGGATGCGGCCGGGACCGACAGCTACGAACAAAACCGTAACCTCGTGCTCACCGAAGGCACCCGGGCGGACTCGATCCCGAACCTCGAGATCGAGACCGGCGACATCAAGGGGGCCGGGCACGCGAGCGCGACCGGCCGCTTCGACGACGAGCAGCTGTTCTACCTGCAGTCCCGCG
>NZ_SOGO01000034.1:0-80095 GCF_004403415.1 Cryobacterium sandaracinum | reverse complement strand
GGCCACGCCGGCCGTCGCGGGCCGCCCGAGCCGTGCCGGGGCCGATCGGGCCGGCGGCCCGGGCGCGGGAGGCGTCGGCGGCGTCGGAAATGAGGACGAGGAAACGTCGCGGCTGGCCATGTCGCCAGCTTAGATTTGCGGCCTGTGAGTCCTCCGCAACGGCCCGTGACGGCCGCGGTGATCGGGCATATCGTCCCCGTGTTCACGCTCAGCCGGAGGAGAGACCATGCTCGGTTCCGACCCGGCCGCCGGGCGCGGAGCGGATGCCCAGTGGAATAGGGCAGGATCGAAGGATCATGGCAACTCTCACCGCCCTCCCGCATGTCACCGATCCGGATGTGCTGTTCGAGGCCTTCGAAACGTGGGCGGGGGAGCAGGGTCTGTCCCTGTATCCCGCGCAGGAAGAGGCCCTGATCGAGATCGTCTCCGGGGCGAACCTGATCCTCAGCACCCCGACCGGCACCGGTAAGTCCCTGGTCGCCGTCGGTGCGCACTTCGCCGCGCTCTCGGCCGGCAAGCGCACCTTCTACACGGCGCCGATCAAGGCCCTCGTCAGCGAAAAGTTCTTCGCGCTGGTGGAGATCTTCGGCGCCGAGAACGTGGGCATGATGACGGGGGATTCCTCGGTCAACTCCGACGCCCCGATCATCTGCTGCACGGCGGAGATCCTGGCCAACCTCGCCCTGAGAAACGGTGAGGACACTCCCGTGGACCAGGTCGTGATGGACGAGTTCCACTTCTACGGCGACCCCGACCGCGGCTGGGCCTGGCAGGTGCCGCTGCTGCTCCTGCCCGGGGTGCAGTTCATCCTCATGTCGGCGACCCTCGGCGACGTCACGTTCATCGCCGACGACCTCTCGCGCCGCACCCGTCGGACCACCGCGGTCGTCACGGGCGTGGAGCGCCCGGTGCCGCTGCACTACTACTACGAGACCACGCCCGTGCATGAAACGGTGGAGGAGCTACTGAAGACCGGGCAGGCTCCGATCTACATCGTGCACTTCGCCCAGGCGGCCGCGCTCGAACGGGCTCAGGCCCTCAGCAGCGTCAAGGTCGCCACCAAGGAACAGAAGGAGGCGATCGCGGAGCTGATCGGCGAGTTCCGCTTCACCACGAGCTTCGGCAAGACCCTGTCCCGGCTGATCCGGATGGGCATTGGCGTGCACCACGCCGGCATGCTGCCCAAGTACCGCCGCCTGGTGGAGCAGCTTGCTCAGCGCGGCCTGCTCCGCGTCATCTGCGGCACCGATACCCTCGGCGTGGGCATCAACGTGCCGATCCGCACCGTGCTCTTCACCGCACTCACCAAGTACGACGGCGTCAAGATGCGCCAGCTCAACGCCCGCGAATTCCACCAGATCGCTGGCCGCGCGGGCCGGGCCGGCTACGACACGGCCGGCACCGTCGTCATCCAGGCGCCCGACCACGAAACCGATAACCTCAAGGCCATCGAGAAGGCCGGCGACGACCCCAAGAAGAAGCGCAAGATCATCCGCAAGAAGGCGCCCGAGGGTTTCGTGTCCTGGGGTGAGCCCTCGTTCCAGCGGCTCGTGGCGGCCGAGCCGGAAACGATGCACTCGAGCATGCAGATGACCGCGGCGATGCTGATCAATGTCATCGGGCGCGGCGGTGACGCGTTCACCCACGTCCACGACCTGATCTTCGACAACCACGAACCCTGGAATCGCCAGCTCGCGCACGCCCGGCGTGCCCTCGGGATCTACAAGACCCTGCGCGCGGCAGGGATCGTGGAGCAAAGCGCGGCCGGGGACATCCGTCTCACCGTCGACCTGCAGCCCAACTTCGCCCTCAACCAGCCACTGTCGCCGTTCGCGCTCGCCGCGTTCGACCTGCTCGACGCCGACCCCGATGTGGCCGGCCCCGGCAGCGGCCACTACGCCCTCGACATGATCTCCATCGTCGAGGCCACCCTCGACAACCCGCGCCCGGTGCTGATGGGCCAGCAGTTCGCGGCCCGCGGCGAGGCCGTGAACGCCATGAAACGCGAGGGCATCGAATACGACGAGCGGATGGCGCTGCTCGAGGAGATCACCTGGCCGAAGCCGCTCGAGGAGTTGCTGCACGTCACCTTCACCACCTACAAGGAATCCCAGCCGTGGATCGCCGACTTCGAGCTCAGCCCGAAGACGGTCGTGCGGGACATGTACGAGCGGGCCATGTCCTTCGGTGAGTTCGTGGCCTTCTACAAGCTCGCCCGCAGCGAGGGCGTCGTTCTCCGCTATCTCTCGGATGCGTACCGGGCCGCCCGGCAAACCATCCCCGACGACGCCAAGACTGAAGACCTGCTCGACCTGATCGAGTGGCTGGGCGAGCTGGTGCGCCAGGTCGACTCGAGCCTGCTCGACGAGTGGGAGGAACTCATCCACCCGGACCTTGCCGTGCACTCGGATGCTGCGCAGTCGGTGCTGCCGCCCGCGCCCCGCCGCCTGACCACCAATGCGCGTGCGTTCCGCATCCTGGTGCGCAACGAGCTCTTCCGCCGGGTGCAGCTGGCCGCGCTCGAGAACTATGACGCCCTGGGCGAGCTTGACCGGGAACACGGTTTCCACACGGATGCCTGGGTCGATGCCATGGACGGCTATTTCGCCGAGCACGGCGAGCTGCTGACCGGGGCGAATGCGCGCAGCGCAGACCTGATCATCTTCGACGAGGGCGCATCCGTCTGGACCGTGCGGCAGATATTCGACGACCCGGCGGGGGACCACGACTGGGGCATCAGTGCCACCGTCGACCTGGCCGACTCCGACGAGCTGGGCGCCGCCGTCGTGCGCGTCACCGGCGTCGACCGGCTGTAGCGGGCCGGGAGGAAGCCGCACCGGGAGTACCGTGGGAGCATGACGCAGTCGCCAGCATCCGTCGCCCCAATCCGCACCGGACTGATCGGGTTCGGCACGTCCGGACGCGTGTTCCACAGCCCGCTCCTCGGCGCGAACCCCGAGTTCTCGCTCGACCTGATCGTCACCCGCGACCCCGTGCGGCGCGAGCAGGCCGGTGAGCGTCACCCGGGGGTGCGCCTGATGTCGACCGCCGAGGACCTGTTCGCCGCCGCGGACGACCTGGACCTGGTCGTGATCGGCTCACCGTCGGGCACGCACGTCGAACTCGCCCACGCCGCCCTCGACGCCGGGCTCGCCGTGGTCGTCGACAAGCCCTTCGCGGTGACAACCCGGGAAGGCCGCGGCCTGATCGAGAAGGCCGTGAGCCTCGGCCTGCCGCTCACCGTGTTCCAGAACCGGCGCTGGGACGGCGACTTCCTCACCCTGCGCGGCGTAATCGCAGCGGGGGCGCTGGGCGATGTGCGCCGGTTCGAGTCCCGGTTCGAATGGTGGAAGCCGGAGCAGACCAAATCGTGGAAGGTCGGCGCGACCATCCAACAGGGCGGCGGGGTGCTCTTCGACCTCGGCGCCCACCTGATCGACCAGGCCCTGCAACTGTTCGGCCCGGTCGACGACGTCTACGCGGAGACCCTCATTCGACGCCCGGGTGGGGTCGCCGACGACGACACCTTCGTGGCGCTGCACCACGGGTCGGGGGTGCGCTCGCACCTGTGGATGAACGGGATCGCCGCCCAGGTCGGCCCGCGCTTCCACGTCCTCGGCTCCGAGGCGGGCTACACCAAGTGGGGCCTCGACGGCCAGGAGACCGCCCTCGAGGCGGGTGCCCGACCGACCGACCCGGGTTTCGGCGTCGACCCGGAGTCCGCCTGGGGCGTACTCGGACGGGACGGCGCGCTGACCCGGGTGCCGACCGAGCGCGGCAACTATGCGGCGTTCTACACCGGTCTGGCCGACGCGATCCTGCGTGGGGCTCCGATCCCGGTCGACCCGCGGGAGTCGCTGCGCACGATCACCCTGATCGAGCGCATCAACCTGCTGACGCACTAAGGCACGTGCGTCCCGGCCCCGCCGTTGCGGCGCACCCGGAAGGACGGAGCCGACTCCACCGGGTGGACGCTGTCCATCGCTAAGGGAGGGCCGTGCCCGGTGTCGAACCAATTCGACGGAGATCCTGCTGTAGAAGTGCGTTTTCGGCGTGACCGGGTGCGATCCGGCCACAATCTCCGCCGAATTCGTTCGCAACGGAGTTGTTGCAGGGCCGCCCCGACCGTCCCGCGAGAATGCTCTCCCGCGTGGATGGCGGTGCCATCCGGAGCGTCCGCTTCCGCGTCGGTCTCGGCCCGGAGAATCGTGGGAACCCCACTGCCGTGCCGCCCCGACGTTCGAGGCGTGTCACCACCTTGACGAGCCGGCTACCGGAGCCTTATCGAGAAGCTGGGGATGTACCCCTGAGCGCGCTACCCGGTGGTGGTCCAGTCGAGGTTGATCACATCCCGGATGTAGATATTCTCACCGAGACCCGACACCGACGGATTCATGCGCAACAGCTGCTGCACCGGTAGGTCGAACCGCTGCGCGATGGCGAAGAAGTCGTCGCCCTCCAACACGGAGTAGCTGGTCGGGGCGCCCGTACCATCGGTGACCGGGGCGCCGGTGGCCCCCGTACTGGCGCCAAGGTCGACGGCCGGGCCCTCGGGCAGCGGCTCCACGGGCACGGCCTCGGCGTTGGGCGTGATAGTCGGATTCGGCACAACCGGGGCATCGGGCTCAGGGGTCGGCGTGGGGGTGGGCGTGGGAGTCGCAGTGGGCGTCGGCGTGAGGGTAACCGTCGCGGTGACCACCGGAGCCGGGGCGCCGGCGCACCCGGCGAGGCCGAGCGGGAGCAGCAGCATGGCGGCCAGAGCGACCCGCGCCCGGACACGTGTGGTTGTCGGCCGCGCAGAATTCATCGGATGTCCCCCTCGAAGAAAGTTCCGTTCGTGCCCCCGAGCGGATGCGTCCAGTTTAGGGCGCAAGTGGCGATGTCAGCACTCGATCACGTTGACGGCGAGGCCACCCTCACTGGTCTCCTTGTACTTGGTCGACATGTCCAGGCCGGTCTGGCGCATGGTTTCGATCACGGCGTCGAGGGAGACGAGGTGCGTGCCGTCGCCGTGCAGGGCCAGCCGGGCCGCCGACACGGCGGTCGACGCGGCGATGGCGTTGCGCTCGATGCACGGCACCTGCACGAGCCCGCCGACGGGGTCGCAGGTGAGGCCCAGGTGGTGCTCCATCGCGATCTCGGCCGCGTTCTCCACCTGCCGCGGCGTGCCGCCGAGAACGGCGCAGAGTGCGCCGGACGCCATGGCGCAAGCGGAGCCGACCTCGGCCTGGCAGCCGCCCTCCGCCCCGGAGATGGAGGCGTTGGCCTTTACGAGCGAACCGATGGCGACGGCGGTGAGCAGATAGCGACGGATTCCCGCGGCATCCGCCCCGGGCACGAAGCGCAGGTAGTAGTGGCCGACCGCGGGGATGATGCCGGCCGCGCCGTTGGTGGGGGCGGTGACCACGCGGCCGCCGGAGGCGTTCTCCTCGTTGACGGCGAGGGCGAATGCATGCAGCCATTCGGTCGAGGTATCGCGTTCACGCAACGGCAGCCGGTCATATTCCTCTAGCTGCATGCGCACGGCCGCCGCGCGGCGCTTGACCTGAAGGCCGCCGGGGAGGGTGCCGGTGGCCTCGAGCCCTGACTCCACGCAGTCGCTCATGGCGTTCCAAATCGCGTCGAGGCCGACGTCGAGCGCCTCGGCCCCGTGGATCGTCTCCTCGTTGGCGCGGGCGATGTCGCAGATTGCGACGGCGTAGAGGTCGCAGAGGGCGAGGAGTTCGGCGCTGGAGGAGTACTGCCGCGGCTGTGGCACGGCCCTGCTTGGGCCGAACGGGTCGCCGTCGCGCCGGATGAAGCCGCCGCCGATCGAGTACCAGGTCTCCTCGAGCAGGGGAACGGCGTCGTGCCCCCAGGCCGTGAGGGTCAGCGCGTTGGGGTGGCCGGGCAGCCGGGTGCGCGCCTCGAAGGCCACGTCATCCTTTCGCACGGGGATGGCATGGCTGCCGCCGAGCATCAGCACGGCGTCGTCGGCCAGGCCGGACCAGGCGAAGCGCACGTCATCCGGGTCGCAGGTCTCGGGGCGGAGCCCGGAGAGGCCGGCCAGGACTGCGTCGGGCGTGCCGTGGCCGAGTCCGGTCGAGCCGAGCGAGCCGTAGAGCGAGCAGCCGATTCGGGCCACGTCGGCGAGCAGACCGGCATCGCGTAGGTGGTCGGCGAAGGTGAGCGCCGCCCGCATCGGGCCCACCGTGTGGGAGCTGGAGGGGCCGATGCCGATGGAGAAGAGGTCGAGTGCCGACACATACGCAGTCATCCGACCAGCGTAACCGTGCCACGGCGGAGAGCCGGGGCGAAACGCATGAGCCGAGACGAACTTGACAGAACCTCGAATGAGTACAGACTAGCTGGCAGAGCGCGAGCTCCTGCGCTGTCGTTGGCCAACTCAAAGGGTCCGATGATGAAGTTTCCCCGAACGCTGTCAGTCGTGTGTCTGGCCGTCGCCGCCACCCTTCTGGTCGGCCTGCCTCCCTCCCACGCGGCCGTTACCGTGGTGGCGGTTGTGGATGTGGCGGATACGTATACGGGGTCGTCGGCGCCTCTGTCGGAGAATGGGTTGAGTGCGTCGCTGGCTGTGTATGGCACGCCGGATACGACGTCGGTGTTGCGGTTTGTGCTGCCGGCTGCCCCGGCGGGACAGGTGTTGACTGAGGCGTCGCTGCGGGTGCGTACGACGACGATCACCTCGGCGGGGTCGGCGAATGCGGCGCAGGTGCGGTTGGCTTCTGACGGGTGGGCCGAGACGGGTACGTTCTATGCGAATCGGCCGACGTTGTCGGGTCCGGTTCTGGGCACGTTGCCCGGGGGCACGTTGCGGAGTGAGAGTTATGACATCGCCCTGACGGCGTCGGCGTTGGCAGGGGTGACCGGGTCGACGACGTTGGCGATCGTGGGCACGGGCTCGGACAGTCTGTGGTTGTGGTCGCGCCAGGCGTCCGCGTCGTTGCGGCCGGTGTTGAACCTCACCTATTCGAGCGTCGCGTCCCCGGATGTGACGGCCCCGACTGTTCCGGCCGGGCTGGGGGCCACGGTGACCGACGGGTCGGTCGGGTTGGCCTGGCAGGCGTCGACGGATGACGTCGGTGTGGTCGGGTATGGCGTGCACCGGTCCGAGTCGGCCGGGTTCGTGCCGGATGTCTCGACTCGGATAGCCACCGTCACCGGTCTGAGGTACACGGATGCCGCCCGGCCGGCCGGAACCTGGTACTACCGGGTCACCGCCGCCGATGCCGCCGGGAATACCAGCGCCGGCTCCGCCACGGCCACCGCGGTGGTTCAAGCGCCGCCGCCTCCGCCGCCCGCACCGGCGACCCAGGTGGCGGTTGTGGATGTGGCGGATACGTATACGGGGTCGTCGGCGCCTCTGTCGGAGAATGGGTTGAGTGCGTCGCTGGCTGTGTATGGCACGCCGGATACGACGTCGGTGTTGCGGTTTGTGCTGCCGGCTGCCCCGGCGGGACAGGTGTTGACTGAGGCGTCGCTGCGGGTGCGTACGACGACGATCACCTCGGCGGGGTCGGCGAATGCGGCGCAGGTGCGGTTGGCTTCTGACGGGTGGGCCGAGACGGGTACGTTCTACGCGAATCGGCCGACGTTGTCGGGTCCGGTTCTGGGCACGTTGCCCGGGGGCACGTTGCGGAGTGAGAGTTATGACATCGCCCTGACGGCGTCGGCGTTGGCAGGGGTGACCGGGTCGACGACGTTGGCGATCGTGGGCACGGGCTCGGACAGTCTGTGGTTGTGGTCGCGCCAGGCGTCCGCGTCGTTGCGGCCGGTGTTGAACCTCACCTATTCGAGCGTCGCGTCCCCGGATGTGACGGCCCCGACTGTTCCGGCCGGGCTGGGGGCCACGGTGACGGACGGGTCGGTCGGGTTGGCCTGGCAGGCGTCGACGGATGACGTCGGTGTGGTCGGGTATGGCGTGCACCGGTCCGAGTCGGCCGGGTTCGTGCCGGATGTCTCGACTCGGATAGCCACCGTCACCGGTCTGAGGTACACGGATGCCGCCCGGCCGGCCGGAACCTGGTACTACCGGGTCACCGCCGCCGATGCCGCCGGGAATACCAGCGCCGGCTCCGCCACGGCCACCGCGGTGGTCACGGCCGGCGCGGCGGCCACGGTCATGGCCGTCGGCGACCTGGCCTGCGCCTCGGGCACAGCGACGTCATCCGTGGCGTGCCGGCACGGCGAGGTCGCCGGGCTGATCACCGCCGCCGCACCAGACCGATTCATCGCTCTGGGCGACCTGCAGTATCAGGAAGCCACCCTCAGCCAGTTTCTGGGCGCGGGCGCCTACAACGACACCTTCGGGCCGCTCAAGCCGATCACCCTCCCGGCGCTCGGCAATCACGAATACTACGGCGGAACCACCGGGTACTTCGATTACTTCTACGGCACCGGCGTCGCCTTCGGCCCCTACGGCTCGCGCCCCGACGGCTACTACGCGACCTCGATCGGGTCGTGGACCGTCATCGTGCTGAACACGGAATGCGACGCAGGCGGGGTGACCGGAGGATGCGGAGCGGACAGCCCGCAGTATGTCTGGCTGCAGAACCAACTCACCGCGGCGCCGACCCAGTGCACCCTCGTCGCAGGGCATCGACCTCGCTGGTCGACCGGTTCCAACCACGGTTCGTATCCGGCGCTGTCGCCGCTCTGGGACCTGATGGCGACGAACGGCGTCGACGTCTATCTGGGGGCTCACAACCATGTGAGCGAGATCTTCAAACCCATCGGCGTCTCCGGTGCCGGGGCGACACCTTCCCAGAGCCCCACCGGGATCCGCTCCTTCACCGCCGGTGGTGGCGGCGTGAACCAGCAACCGCTCAGCGCCAACACAGACCCGTTGCTCAGCGCGATGGAGGCCCGCAGTCGAGCGGCGTTCGGGCCGTTGCAGCTCACCCTCAACGCCGATTCGTATTCGTGGCAGTTCCTGCCGATTTCGGGGATGACCTTCACCAATGACGGCACCACCGGTGCATTCAGCGGCACCGACAGCTGCCACTAGGTGCATAGGCCAGCTAAAACCCTCCCGCGGCCTCCGGCTCAGTAGCGCTGCACGGCCAGGAAGGCGAGGCCGGCGATCAGCGTCCACGAGGTCAGACCCACGCGGAGGGTTTTGCCCCCGGTGCGCCGGATGGAGCGGAGGTTCACGGCGGCGCCGAGCCCGGATAGTGCGATCGCGAGCAGGTAGGTTTCACGGTGTCCGCGCTGGGGCTCGGTCAGCGGATGGTTTTGCGCGCCGTGATCTGGCCGGTGTCGAACCCGAGGAGGTGGAGCCCGCCGTGGAACCGGGCGTGCTCGATCTTGATGCAGCGGTCCATCACCACGGTGAGGCCCTTCGACTCGGCGTACTCGGCGGCTTCCTGGTTCCAGATGCCGAGTTGCACCCAGACGGTGGGGGCTCCGATAGCGAGCACCTCGTCGATCACGGCGGGGATGTCTCCGGCCCGACGGAAGACGTCGACGATATCGGGTACCTCGGGCAGCGACGCGAGGCTGGGGTACGCCGTCTCGCCGAGAATGGTCTTCGCGTTCGGGTTGACGAAGTACACCCGGTAGTCGCTCGACTGCTGCAGGTAGGTGCCCACGAAGTAACTGGAGCGGGCCGGGTTCGGCGACGCGCCGACGATGGCGATCGACTTCGCCGCCCGCAGGATCTTCAGCCGGGCCTTGGCGTCGGGACCCTCCCAGGTGCGCTGGGAATTCAACAGCTTCGCGAGGGGGGAACCGGTGGGAACCGAGCAGCTGAGCCCGTTGGCGAGGTGCACGGTGTCGTGCAGGGCGGCATCTGTGGCCGGGGCGGCGTCGATGTTCAGGTGGTGACCGCTCATTTGGCGCCCGCAATCCGGCCGAGGGCCTGGTCGAGGTCGTAAATGATGTCCTCGACGTCTTCGATGCCCACGCTGATGCGCACGAGGCCGGGCAGCACGCCGGCGTCGACGAGCTGGGTCTCGTTCAACTGCGCGTGGGTGGTGGAGGCCGGGTGGATGACCAGGGTCTTGGCGTCGCCGATGTTGGCGAGGTGGCTGGCCAGATCGACCGATTCGATGAAGGTGCGCCCGGCGTCGCGGCCGCCTGTGACGCCGAAGCTGAAGACCGATCCGGGGCCCTTCGGCAGGTACTTGAGGCCGCGTTCGTAGTGCGGGTGCGCCGGCAGCCCGGCCCAGTTGACGAAGTCGATCCTGGGATCGGCGTCGAGCCATTCGGCCACCGCGCGCGCGTTGTCCACGTGCGCCTGCATGCGGAACGGCAGTGTCTCGACGCCCTGGGCCAGCAGAAACGCGGAGTGCGGGGAGAGGGCCGGCCCGATGTCGCGCAGCTGCTCGGCCCGCAGCCGGGTGAGGAAGGCGTACTCGCCGAAGTTGCCGGCCCACTCGAGGCCGCCGTAGCTGGGCACCGGTTCGCTGAACAGCGGGAATTTGTCACTGTGCCAGTCGAAGCGTCCGCTCTCGACGACGACGCCGCCGAGCGTGGTGCCGTGACCACCGAGGAACTTGGTGGCGGAGTGGATCACGATGTCGGCGCCCCACTCGATCGGCCGGGTCAGGTAGGGCGTGGCGATGGTCGAGTCGATCACCAGGGGGATCCCGGCCGCGTGGGCGACGGCGGCGAGCCCCTCGATGTCGGCGACCTCCCCGGACGGGTTGGCCACGGTCTCGGCGAAGATCAACTTGGTCTTCTCGGTGATCGCGGCGGCGTAGTCGGCCGAGTTCGCGCTGCGCACGAACGTCGTCTCGATGCCGAAGCGCCGCAGCGTCACGTCGAGCTGGGTGATCGAGCCGCCATAGAGGTTCGCGCTGGAGACGATGTGGTCGCCCGAGCCCGCGAGGCTGGCAAAGGTGATGTACTGCGCGGAGAGGCCGCTGGCGGTGGCGACGGCGCCGAGCCCGCCCTCGAGGCTGGCCACGCGCTCCTCGAAGGCCGCCACGGTCGGGTTCGACAGGCGCGAGTAGACGTTGCCGTACTTCTGCAGGGCGAAGCGGGCGGCGGCATCCTCGGTGTCATCGAAAACGAACGCGCTGGTCTGGTAGATCGGCAGGGCCCGAGCGCCGGTGACGGCGTCGGGGATGTTACCTGCGTGGATTGCCCGGGTCGTGAAACCGTACTCGCGATCTGCCATGGCCTTACGTTAGCGATGATCGGCGGGCGGCTCAGGGTGGACGCGTAACAGTACGAAACGGGTGGCGCCCGACCCGGCAGAACCCGTGCGCGCCAGTGCTGCCCGGTCGGGCAGGATAAGGGCATGGAAGAGCGCGTGGAGACGGTCGTCATCGGCGGCGGGGCAATGGGGTCGGCGACGGCCTGGCAGCTGGCGCGTCGGGGCCGGCCGGTCACCGTGCTGGAGCGGTTCATGCCCGGGCACCTCAACGGCGCCTCGCACGGCGCCTCCCGCAATTTCAACACCGCCTACGCCGAACCTACCTACGTGGCGATGCTTGCCGAGGCGCTGTCGCTCTGGCGCGAGCTGGAAGCCGAGACGCAGAGCACACTCCTGCGTCAGGTCGGCGTCGTCAATCACGGGGCGAATCCGTCGTTCGACCGAGTGGCGGCAATGCTGGCCCGGGTGGGCCTGGGCGCCGAGTTCCTCGCCCCGGAGGCCGCAGCCGAACGCTGGCCGGGCATCCGCTTCGACGGTCGGGTGCTGTTCGCCCCCGACGCCGGCCGGGTGAACGCGGATGCCGCGGTGACCGCCCTGCAGGCCGCCTTGCAGACCGCCGGGGCCGACGTGCGGCACGGCATCCGCGTGCAGCGCCTGGAGGTGCAGGGCGACGACCGGGTGCGGGTGACCCACGAGGCCGGCACGATCATCGCCCGCCGGGCCGTCGTCACGGTCGGCGCGTGGACCAGCGCCCTGCTGGCCGGGGTGATCCCGATGCCGCGCCTCACGGTGACGCAGGAGCAGCCGGCGCACTTCGCCTTGCGCGACGCCTCCCCGGCCGCCGCCGCACACGCCGAGACCGAGTGGCCCGGCTTCAACCATGCGCCCGCCTGGTCCGACCCGCGCTACGGATACTGGTACTCGCCGGTCTACGGCATGTACACGCCCGGCCAGGGGATCAAGGCCGGCTGGCACGGCGTGGGTCCCAGCACCGACCCGGATGCGCGCAGCTTCCAGCCCGAGCCCGTTCAGCTGGCTGCCCTGGCGCGCTATGTGCGCGAATGGCTGCCCGGCGCCGACCCCGACACGCTCGACCCGGTCAGTTGCACCTACACGACCACGGCCGACGAGGACTTCGTGCTCGACCGGGTGGGCCCCGTGATCGTGGGGGCCGGCTTTAGCGGCCACGGCTTCAAGTTCACGCCGACGGTCGGGCGAATCCTCGCCGACCTGACCACGGGCACCGCAGCCGCTCCGCCGCGGTTCGCCCTGAACCGGGCGCCGAACGCCGCGGCCGGGGGCTGGCTCTCCCGCCGCTGAGCGCCACCTCGCTGTTCGGCGTCGAACCAATTCGACGGAGATTCTGCTCTGAAAGCGCATTTTCGGCCTGATTGGGTGCGATTCGGGCAAAATCTCCGTCGAATTCGTTCGGGACGGAGCCGCTGACACCGGCTCAGGGCAGCTGCACGGCGGCGAGGGCGAGGGTGGCGATCAACGTCCAGGAGGTCAGACCCACGAGGAGGGCCCTGCCTCCGGTGCGCAGGATGGAACCGAGGTTCACGGCGGCGCCGAGCCCGAAGAGCGCGGCCGCGAGCAGGTAGGTCTGCACGGTGTCCGCGCCGGCCAACACGGCGTCCGGCAGCGGGGCGAACGTGCGCACGAGAACGGCGGCCAGGAAACCGGCCACGAACAGGGGCACGAGCGGCGGGCGGGACACGGGGGCATCCGTCACCGTGGCGACGCGCGTCTCGCGGCGGCGCTCGCCGACGGCGATGACGGCGACGATCGGCGCGAGTAGCAGCACCCGGGTGAGCTTCACGACGACGGCCACGGCCAGCGCGGCGGGCCCGGCGATCTGCGCGGTCGCGACGACCTGGCCGACGTCGTGCACGCCGGCGCCAACCCAGTGCCCGAACTGCAGATCGGTCAGACCGAGCGGATGCCACAGCACCGGCAGCACCGCGATGGCCAGCGTGCCGCAGAGGGTGACCAGGGCGATCGGGGTGGCGGTGTCGACATCCTTCGCCTTGACCACTCCGCTCATCGCGCCGATCGCGGACGCCCCGCAGATGGAGAAGCCGGTGGCGATCAGGATCGGCTGGCGGCCGGGCAGGCGAACCGTGCGCCCGAGCCAGTAGGTGCCGACGAAGGTGAGCAGCACGATCAGGACGGTGGTCATGATGGTCACCCAGCCCAGGCCCAGGATGTCCACCAGGCTCAGCTTCAGGCCGAGCAGCACGATGCCGATGCGCATGAACCGGGTGGCCGCGAGCTTCAGGCCCGGGGAAAGGACTCCCGTCAACGCACGGTGGGCGACCGGGAGATTACCGGCGACGATTCCGAAGGTGACAGCGAGCGTGAGCAGCGGCAGGGCAGGGAAGACCGCGTGGGCGATTCCGGCGAGCAGCGCGGCCGCGGCCGCGACCAGCACACCGGGCAGCCACATTGCACCGAGTTTACGGCCATCTTTGCCCGCGGCGGGCCTGGTACCCGTCGCCGACCCGTGAGAAAAGCCCCTCTCCCGCACGGGGACAGGGGCTTTGCTCACGGCTCGTCGGAGTGCTGCAGCCGATCTACCGGTGGTGGAAACGGGCGACCATCGGGCAGTCGAACGGGTCGCGGGCGCCGAGCCCGACCTTGTTCAGGTAAGCGATGACGATGCCGTAGGACTCGAAGAGCGACGTCTCCGTGTAAAGGATGTTGTGCGTCTTGCAGTATTCCTTGGTGATCTCCTGGGCCTTGCGCAGGTGCGGCCGGGCCATGTTCGGGAAGAGGTGGTGCTCGACCTGATAGTTGAGCCCGCCCATGAACGTGTCCATGAACGTGCCGCCGCGGATGTTGCGGGAGGTGAGCACCTGGCGGCGGAGGAAGTCCACTTTGCTCTCGTGGGGGAGCTGCGGCATGCCCTTGTGGTTTGGCGCGAAGGACGCCCCCATGTAGACACCGAAGACGGCCAGCTGCACGCCGATGAACGCGAACGCCATGCCGACGGGGAGGAAGTAGAAAATCGCGGCGACGTAGAGCACGATGCGGGTGGTCAGCATACTGATCTCGAGCCAGCGCTTGTCGACCTTCTTCTTGCCGAAGACGGTTTTAAAACCCTGCACGTGCAGGTTGAATCCTTCGGCCATCAGGAGCGGGAAGAAGAGATAGCCCTGCTTGCGCGTGACGAACGAGCCGAGCCAGCTGACCTTCGCTGCGTCCTCTTCCCGAAAGACGATGAAGTCGGGGGCGATGTCCGGGTCCTTGCCGATGACGTTCGGATTGGCGTGGTGACGACTGTGCTTGTTCATCCACCAGGCGTAGCTGATGCCGACGAACAGGTTGGCGAGGATGCGCCCGGCGCGGTCATTCGCGCGACCGCCCTCGAACACTTGGCGGTGCGACGCCTCGTGGGCGAGGAACGCGTACTGGGTGAGGATGATGCCGAGCACGCCCGCGACGATGAGCTGGTACCAGCTGTCGCCGAGCAGCACGAACGCGATCCCGGTTCCCAGGGTGGCGAGCACGAGCATGGAGAAGACGAACCAGTAGAAACCGGTGGCGCGCTTCAGAAGTCCAAGGTTGCGCACGGTGTGCAGCAGCGATGAATACTCGGTGGTGGGGTTTTTCGAATCGCCACCCGGGCGGGTCTTGACAATGCGCACCGTGGGTGCGGCAACAACTTCCGACATGAGGCCTTTGGTTTGTATCCGGACTTCTCAGTCGGTGATGGAGCAGACACTCGTAAAACAGATACCTACATTCTATGGGCCGGTCCCCTTGGAGACGGGTGCTTTCACACCGCTTTCCCAGTCGGCATATGCCCACAGAGGCATATAAGTGGCTTCCGGTTTCCCGGAAAAGCACGTGAAAGTCAGCGCCAGCTGGGAAGCCAGATGTGCAGTTGCCAGAACGTAAACGGGGTCTGGATGCCCGTCCAGAGCGGGTAGAAATACGCGCTGAGGAGCGCGGCCGCCACCAGGAAGCCCAGCACGACCCAGCCTGCCCGGGGGAGCAGAACGCCGATCACGAAAGTGAGGCCGAGGAGCAGGTAGGGCTCGAACGCGATCGTGTAGAACTGGAAGACCGTGCGGTTCAGGTACATCAGCCAGGGCAGGTAGCCGGCGACCAGCCCCATCAGGATCAGGCCGACCTGCCACTCGCGGTAGCGCGCCAGGCGATACACCAGGTAGAAGGCCGCCGCCGTGGCCGCCCACCAGATCATCGGATTCGCAATGCCGGTGATCGCCTCGGAGCAGGTGGCGACGTCGCATCCGTTCTCGCCCAGAGCGGAGCCGCGGTAGTACATGCTTGTCGGGCGGCTCATGAACAGCCAGGTCAACGGGTTCGCCTGATACGGATGCGGCGTGGAGAGCCCGACGTGATAGGTGTAAGCCGCCACCTGGTAGTGCCAGAAGCTTTGCACCGAGTCGGGAATCCAGGCGAGGGCGCCGGTCCACGCGGCATCCGGCGTAGTGGCCCAGTCGCGGTAGTAGCCTCCCCGGGTGACGAACCAGCCGGTCCAGGAGGCCAGGTAGGTGGCGACGGCCACCGGCACGATCAGCAGGAAGGTCGCCGGTGCCTGCTTGAGCACGGCGGCGCTGAACCAGAACGGGAGCCCTGCGCGGCGCCGGGCGAGGGCGTCGACGAGAACAAGGTAGACGCCGAAGGCGGCGAGGAAGTAGATGCCCGACCACTTGACGCTGCAGGCGAGCCCGAAGGCAAGGCCGGCCGCGAGCAGCCAGGGCCGCCGCCACAGGGTCGGCCCCCAGCCCGGCTCCCGCCCGGCCTCACGCGCCTGGACCAGGCGGGCAGACAGCCTGGTGGCGTGCCGGTCCCGGTCGAGCAGCACAGCGCCAAACCCGAGAAGGGCGAAGAACATTACGGAGTTGTCCAGCAGGGCCACGCGCGACATCACGATGGCGTTGCCGTCGATGGCGAAAAGGAACCCGGCGATCACGGCCAGCACGGTCGACGCGAACAGCTTCTTCGCGATCAACATCAGCAGCACGACCGCCAGCACACCGATCAGGGCGGTGGCGATCCGCCAGCCCCAGCTGTGTTCGGGGCCGACGACAGCCATACCCAGTGCGATCAGCCACTTGCCGAGCGGCGGATGCACCACGAACGACGGGTCGGACAGGAAGACATCGGTCTGCCCGGCGGCGAAGAGGGCGTCCGCCCCCTCGGGCCAGGTCGACTCGTAGCCGAGGTTGTTGAGAGTCCAGGCGTCTTTCACATAGAAGGTTTCGTCGAACACCAGCCCGTGCGGCACGCCGAGATTCCAGAGTCGCAGCACCGCCGCGAGCAGGGTCACCGCCAGCGGCCCGGCCCAGAAGAAAACGCGGCTTGTCACGAACACGTGACCATCGTAGTGATCCGTGGCTGCGAGACTGGGACCATGATCCTCCTGGCTGCCACCCCGATCGGAAACCTGGGCGACGCGTCAAAGCGTCTGATCGAGGCGCTCGGCACGATGACGATTATCGCCGCCGAGGACACCCGGGTCACCGTGCACCTGCTCAAGGCCCTGGGCATCGAGAACCGCCCGCGGCTGATCAGCCTGCACGACCACAACGAGCGCGGCAAGGCGGCCGAACTCGTCGAACTCGCCCGCGACACCGACATCCTGGTGCTCAGCGACGCAGGGATGCCGACGGTATCCGACCCGGGTTTCCACCTGGTGGATGCCGCGGTGGCGGCCGGCGTCGTCGTGTCGGTGTTGCCCGGGCCGTCGGCCGTGCTCGCCGCGCTCGCCGTGTCCGGGCTGCCGACGGACCGGTTCACCTTCGAGGGGTTCCTGCCCCGCAAGCACGGCGACCGGGTTTCGGCCCTCCGCGAGGTGGCCGCGGAGCGGCGCACAATGGTTTTTTTCGAATCGCCCAACCGGCTGGCGGCCTCCCTCACCGATCTGGCTGCGGTGTTCGGGGCCGGGCGCCGCGTCGTGGTCTGCCGTGAGCTGACCAAATTTTACGAGGAAGTGAAGCGCGGTACAGCGACCGAGCTGGCTGAGTGGGCTGCCGGCGGGGTCAAGGGCGAGATCGCCATTGTGGTCGCCGGGGCGGAGGCACGCGTGCTGGATCTGGAGACCGGGGTGGTCGAGGTGCTCGCGCTGGTGGAGTCGGGCATCCGTCTGAAGGATGCGGCCGCCGACGTGTCCGCCGCCACCGGGCTCGGTAAGCGCGCCCTCTACGAGGCGGCGCTGGAGCGCAAGACGGGCAAGCCCGCCGCGGCCCGCGCGGACTTCCAGGCTCTGCCTCTGCCCTGACAGGAGTTCGCGGCCGGGGGGCACGACGGCGCGATCGTGCTCAGCAGATCCCGTGGACTACCCGCACCAAAAGGTGCACGGCCTGGACGTGCGGGAGTCCCTCGCCCTCCGGGACGCCCCGAACCGGACCCGGGCCCGGCCGCGCGGCAGGTGCTGCCGCCCGACTTCGGCCCACGCACCACGACGAACGCGGCACAAGGTAACACGGCCAGCGTCATCCGCTGCTCCTAATAGGATGAGAGCATGTCCGACGGCTCATCTTTTTACATCACCACGCCCATTTTCTACGTGAATGATGTCCCCCACATCGGGCACGCCTATACCGAGGTGGCTGCCGACGTGCTCGCACGCTGGCACCGGCAGTCCGGCGAGGATGCCTGGCTGCTCACCGGAACGGACGAGCACGGGCAGAAGATCCTGCGCACCGCGACCGCCAACGGCGTCACGCCGAAGGAGTGGGCCGACCGTCTGGTCGAAACCGCCTGGAAGCCGCTGCTGAAGACGGTCGACATCCGAAACGACGACTTCATCCGCACCACCGATGTGCGCCACGAAGTGAACGCGCAGAAGTTCCTGCAGCACCTCTACGACTCCGGCCACATCTACACCGGCGAGTACGAGGGCTTCTACTGCGTCGGCTGCGAGGAGTACAAGCAGCCGAGCGACCTCATCGATGGGGTCGGCGAGTACGCCGGGCAGCAGGTCTGCGCCATCCACTCCATCCCCTGCGAGCTGTTGCACGAGAAGAACTACTTCTTTCGGATGAGCACGTTCGCCGACCAGCTCCTCGCCCTGTACGAGGAGAACCCGAACTTCGTACAGCCCGCGTCGGCGCGCAACGAGGTAATATCCTTCGTCAAGCAGGGCCTCAGCGACCTGTCGATCTCCCGCTCCAGTTTCGACTGGGGCATCAAGGTGCCCTGGGACGACAGCCACGTCGTCTACGTCTGGTTCGACGCCCTGCTCAACTACATCACCGCCGCCGGCTACGGCCACGACGACGAGAAGTTCAGCCGCCTCTGGCCGGCGACGCACGTCGTGGGCAAAGATATTTTGCGTTTCCACGCCGTCATCTGGCCTGCAATGCTCCTCGCCGCGGGCATCGAGGTGCCTCGGCAGGTCTTCGGGCACGGCTGGTTGCTCGTGGGCGGCGAGAAGATGAGCAAGTCCAAGCTCACCGGCATCGCCCCAAACCAGATCACGGATACGTTCGGCTCCGACGCCTTCCGCTATTACTTCATGCGCGCGATCAGCTTCGGCCAGGACGGCTCCTTCTCCTGGGAAGACCTGTCCGCCCGGTACCAGTCCGAGCTGGCCAACGGCTTCGGCAACCTCGCCTCCCGCGTGATCGCCATGGTCGTGCGCTATTGCGACGGCGAGATCCCCGTCGCCGGCGACTTCAGCGAGGCCGACGAGCTCATTCGCGGCACCGAGAAGCGGGTGACGGATGCCGCCACACTGGCCATCGGACACCTCGCCATCCACGACGCCATCGCCGCGATTTGGGAACTGGTCGACGAGCTCAACGGCTACATCACCGCCCAGGAGCCGTGGTCGCTCGCGAAGGACCCGGCCGACCGGGACCGACTCGAAGCCGTGCTGGTCACCGCCGTGCGCGGACTGGGCACGCTCGCCGTGCTGCTCTCGCCGGTCGTACCGCAGGCCACGGCGAAGCTCTGGACCGCCCTCGGCGGCATCGGCCTGGTCACCGACCAGCGCATCGACCGGGCCTGGGAGTGGACCGGCGGCCCACGGGTCTCCCCGCTCGAGGCGCTTTTCCCGCGCATCGAGGCCACGGTTGGCTGACGAGCCCGGGCCCGAAGCCGGCCCCGTGCGCCAGCGCGAAAAAGGTGCCGGCCGGGACCTGAGCTACCCGCCGCTGCCCGACCCGCTCGTCGTGCCGGTCTACGACAACCACACCCACTTGGAGATCGCCGACGGTGAGCAGTCGCTCAGCGTGGCCGAGCAGCTCGACCGCGCGTCCAGCGTCGGCGTGCGCGGCGTCATCCAGGTCGGCGGCGACCTGGAGACCTCGCGCTGGTCGGCCGCGATGGCCGCCCGGGAGCCGCGCATGCTCGCGGCCGTCGCCATCCACCCCAACGAGGCCCCGGTCTACGAGGCCGCCGGCACCCTCGACGACGCCCTGGCTGAGATCGCCGAGCTGGCGACGCGCCCGCGCGTGGTCGCCATCGGGGAGACCGGACTGGACTTTTTCCGCACCGGCCCCGAAGGACACGCCAGCCAGCTCCGCTCCTTCGAGGCGCACATCGACATCGCCAAGCAGAACGGCCTCGCGCTGCAGATCCACGACCGCGACGCCCACGCCGCGGTGATCGAGACCCTGCTGCGGGTCGGCGCGCCCGATCGCACCGTCTTCCACTGCTTCTCCGGCGACGTCGAGATGGCCCGCATCCTCGCCGACAACGGCTGGTACCTCTCGTTCGCGGGAACCGTGACCTTCAAGAACGCCCAGAATCTGCGGGAGGCCCTGGCCGCGGTGCCGCGCCGGCTGCTGCTGGTCGAGACGGATGCCCCGTTCCTCACCCCCGCACCCTTCCGCGGCCGCCCGAACGCGCCGTACCTGCTGCCGCACACCCTGCGCGTCATGGCCGACCACCTAGAAACGGAGGCCACCATTCTCGCCACCCAGATTTCGTCCAACACCGAACTCGTCTACGGGCGGTGGGACGCCGAACCGGTGACGGTCACCGAGCCAGAGCCCGACACGAGCTGGGTCGGAGGCCTCGCATGACCCCGCCCCGCCACGGCTACGCTCCCGGAGACGAACCCGAGGCCGGCACCCGACCCGTCAGCGACGAAGTCACCGGCGGCCGGCATGCCGCGCCGGCCGCCGTGCCGGAGCCGGCATCCGCTGTCGAAACGGATGCCGAGCCCGCGGATCCCGCTGCAGCACCCGCTGCTGCTCCAGCCGCCGCTCCCGGCGCACGGTCCCTCCTCGGCCCCGCCGAGATCCGCGACCTGGCCGAGATGCTGGGCGTCAACCCCACCAAGAAGCTCGGCCAGAACTTCGTCATCGACGGCAACACCGTGCGCCGCATCGTCAGGGTCGCAACCGTCTCACCCGGCGACACTGTGCTGGAGGTGGGCCCCGGGCTGGGATCCCTCACGCTGGGGCTGCTCGAGACCGGCGCGACCGTCGTGGCCGTGGAGATCGATGACCGGCTCGCCGAGCAGCTGCCGCTGACGGTCGAGCTGATGCATCCCGGCGCGCCGCTCACCGTCATCCGCAACGACGCGCTCAAGATCATGGAACTGCCCGGCGATCCGAGCCGCCTCGTGGCGAACCTGCCGTATAACGTGTCGGTGCCGGTGCTGCTCTTCCTGCTGGAGCACTTTGCCTCCATCCGGGCCGGAGTGGTCATGGTGCAGGCCGAAGTGGGGGAGCGCCTCGCGGCGCCATCCGGTAGCAAGGTCTACGGCAGCCCGAGCGTCAAGGCCGCCTGGTACGGGGCATTCCGCACCGCCGGCAAGGTCAGCCGCCAGGTGTTCTGGCCGGTTCCCGGCGTCGATTCGATCCTGATCGCCTTCGAACGACGCGCCCGGCCGCTCGAATCCGAGGAATTGCGCCGCGCCACCTTCGCCCTCGTCGATGCCGCGTTCCAGCAGCGCCGCAAAATGCTGCGCCAGTCGTTGTCCTCCGTTCTCGGTGACCCATCGAGTGCCACCGAGATCATGACGCACGCCGGAATCGACCCTACCGAGCGCGGCGAGCAGCTCACGGTCGAGGACTTCCTGGCGATCGCCCGCGCCCAGCTCGCCGCACACTGACGCGTGCCGCCGCGGGGCAGTCGCGAGTGTGCGGCTGGGCTAGGTTAGTCACATGACCAACCCGGCCCCTTCCCCCGTGGTGCATGCGCGGGCGCCCGGCAAGATCAACGTTTGCCTCAAGGTCGGTGCGGTCCTCGAAGACGGGTACCACGAGGTGGCCACCGCCTACCAGGCCGTGTCACTGTTCGAAGACGTGCGCGCTTGGCCGGCCGACGACTTCTCGGTCGTGTTCACCGGCACCATAGATGCCTCGGGTCTCGCCGTCGACGGCAGCAACCTCGCCATCAAGGCCGCGCGCGCCCTGGCCCGCAAGGCCGGCTATCGCGGGGGAGTGCGCCTCTCGATCGAGAAGAACGTGCCCATCGCCGGCGGCATGGGTGGTGGGTCGGCGGATGCCGCGGCCACCCTCCTCGCTTGCGACACCCTGTGGGGAACCGACGCCACCCGCGACGACCTCATCGAGATCGCCGCGACCCTCGGCGCTGACGTCCCGTTCGCCTTCACCGGCGGCACCGCCATCGGCACCGGGCGCGGCGACCAGCTCAGCCCAGCCCTGGCCAAGGGGCAGTTCCACTGGGTGCTCGCCCTCGCCGACTTCGGCCTCTCGACCCCCGGCGTCTACAACGAGCTCGACCGCCACCGCGAACGCCACGCCCAGGACATCTTCCCAGCCCAGATCCAGCCCTCCGTCGACACCAACGTGCTGCAGGCGCTTCGGGCCGGCGACCCGCGGATGCTGGCCGAGGCGCTGCACAACGACCTGCAGGCCCCCGCGCTGCACCTAGCCCCCGGCCTGGGCAAGGTGCTCGAGTTGGGCGAGGCGAACGGCGCCCTGGCCGGCCTGCTCTCCGGCTCCGGCCCGACCGTGGCCTTCCTGGTCGCTGATGCCGACAGCGCCCTCGAACTGCAGGTCGCGCTGAGCGCGTCCCGGCTGCGCGTGGTGCGCGCCACCGGGCCGGTGCACGGGGCCCGGATCATCCACGACTAGCCCCCCGTTTTGCCGCAACTGTGGCCCGGTCGGACATCTGTTGCCGGTGTGCCGGCAACAGATGTCCGATTCGGCAACAGTCAGGCCACCGGGTGCGAAACCGGGGCGCGCGGGCCTCTCAGCCGCGCCAGCTAAACTCGAAAGCTATGGCACATTTGCTCGGGGCCGAGTCCCTGCACCTTGAATTTCCCACCCGCGTTATTTTTGACAGCGTCACCGCCGGTCTCAACGAAGGCGACCGGATCGGCGTCGTCGGCCGCAACGGCGACGGCAAGTCCACCCTGATGCGCCTGCTCGCCGGCCGGATGGAACCCGACGCGGGCCGCGTCACGCGCCGGCGCGGCGTCACCATCGGCATGCTCGACCAGTCCGACGACCTCGCTTCGGGCCAGACCGTGGGCCACACCATCGTCGGCGGCATCGACGAGCACGTCTGGGCGGGCGACGCCAAGGTGCGCGACGTGATTGCGGGACTCGTGCGGGACATCCCCTGGGACGCCCTTGTCGACGACCTCTCCGGTGGCCAGCGCCGCCGGGTGGCTCTGGCCTCCGTGCTGATCGGTGACCACGACGTCATCTTCCTCGACGAGCCCACCAACCACCTCGACGTGGAGGGCATCTCCTGGCTGGCCGGTCACCTGAAGACCCGCTGGGCCACGAACTCCGGCGGCCTGGTGGTCGTCACCCACGACCGGTGGTTCCTCGATGAGGTCTGCAACATGACCTGGGAGGTGCACGACCGCCTGATCGAACCGTTCGAGGGTGGCTACGCCGCCTACATCCTGCAGCGCGTCGAACGCGACCGGATGAGCGCGGCCTCCGAATCCAAGCGCCAGAACCTGATGAAGAAGGAACTGGCCTGGCTGCGGCGCGGAGCCCCCGCCCGCACCGCGAAGCCCAAGTTCCGCATCGACGCCGCGAACGAGCTGATCGAGAACGAGCCGCCGCCCCGCGACACCGTGTCGATGCAGTCGATGGCCATGCAGCGCCTGGGCAAGGATGTCGTCGACCTGATCGACATCGGCGTGAAGTTCGGCGAGAAGACCGTGCTGAACGACATCACCTGGCGCATCGCACCAGGTGAGCGCACCGGCATCATGGGCGTCAACGGCGCCGGCAAAAGCACGCTCCTGAACCTGGTGGCCGGCACACTTCTGCCCACCACGGGCACCGTCAAGCGCGGCAAGACCATCAAGGTCGCCGTTCTCACCCAGCAGCTGTTCGAACTCGACGACATCCAGAACGACCGCGTCAGCGAGGTCATCGGCCGTCAGAAGACGTCGTACATGGCCGGCGGCAAGGAAATCACGCCCGGCCAGATGCTCGAGCGCATGGGTTTCATGAGCGCCCAGCTGACCACCCAGGTCAAGGATCTCTCCGGTGGCCAGAAGCGCCGCCTGCAGCTGCTGCTGATCGTGCTCGACGAGCCCAATGTGCTTATCCTCGACGAGCCCACCAACGACCTGGACACCGACATGCTCGCGGCCATGGAAGACCTGCTCGACTCCTTTCCCGGCACCCTCCTCGTGGTCTCGCACGACCGGTACCTGATCGAGCGCGTCACCGACAACCAGTACGCGGTCACCGAGGGCGGCTTCCGCCACCTTCCCGGCGGTGTGGACCAGTACCTCGAGATGCGCAAGAAGCAGACGAGCGGCATTGACAAGCCCGCCGAGGCGAACGCGGCGAACACCTCCGGCGGGAAGGCGTCGCGCAAGCTCGCCATCGGTGGCGCCGACCTCCGCAACGCGCAGAAGGAACTCGCCTCCATCGATCGCAAGGTCGCCAAGCAGAACGCGCGGATCGCGGCCCTGCACGAGAGCCTCGCCGTGCACGACCAGTCCGACTTCGACGGCCTCGGCGTGCTCAGCACCGAATTGCAGACGCTCGAGTCCGCCATCGCCGGCTTCGAAACCCGCTGGATCGAACTCTCTGAGTTGATCGAGGGCTGAAGTCGCAGATGCTGTGACCGCGTGTGACGTTGGCGCGCACGCGGCGCAGCATCTCCCGTTAGCCTTGTAACGTGCCTCGCGACGCAGCGGCACAGACTCCCACCCCTCTTTGTCCCGTGGTCCCTCTGTGCCCGAAATCGCGCCGGCACCCACCGCCGTCCAGACGGCACCGAAGCCAACAAGGGGAACCCCATCGTGAACAAGAAACTGCTCGCCGCTCTCGCGGTCGTACCGCTCGTCGCCCTGCTCGCCGGTTGCTCCGGTGCGGCCGCCGACGAGACCGTGAAGATCGGCGTCGTCGGCGCCAGCGACCCATACTGGGCCGTCTACGAGAAAGCCGCGGCGGATGCCGGCATCACCGTCGACATCGTCGACTTCACCGAGTTCGGGCAGCCGAACCCGGCCCTGTCTGCCGGCGAGCTCGACCTGAACCAGTTCCAGCACATCGTCTACCTCGCCGAGTACAACGTGGCCAGCAAAGAAGACCTCGCGCCGGTCGGCGCCACCGCGATCTACCCGCTCGCCCTGTACTCGACCCAGTATGACGACGTCAGCAAAATCAAGAAGGGCGACACCGTCGCTGTGCCGAACGATGCCAGCAACCTGGCTCGCGCGTTGCTCGTACTGCAGTCGGCGAAGCTGATTACGCTCTCCGACGGTGGCAGCATCTACTCGACCCTCGACGATATCGATAAGAAAAAGTCCAAGGTCACCGTGACCGCGCTCGAGGCCTCGCTCACCGCCACGTCGCTTCCCGACGTCGCCGCCGCGATCATCAACAACGACTTCGTCGAGAAGGCCGGTTTGAAGGTTGAGGATGCCCTCGCCCAGGACGATCCCGCCGACCCCAACGCGCTCCCGTACGTGAACGTTTTCGCGGCCCGCGCAAAGGACAAGGACAACGCCACCTACCAGAAGCTGGTCGAGATCTACCAGACCACGAAGGCCGTTCAGGATGGCGTGATCGACGTGTCCGCCGGTTCCGCGGTGATGGTCAAGACCCCGGTCGCCGACCTCGAGGCCTCCCTCGCCACGGTCGAGAAGGACACCATAGCCCAGAGGTAGCGCCGCCCGACCTCAGCCCAGCACAGCCGCACAGTCCGGCGCCACGCCAGTCAGTAAGGACGTCCCATGCCTGCCCCCACCTCCGTTGTCGAACTGCGTGACGTGAGCAAGGTGTACCTGCCCACGACCCGGGGCGGGGCCGAGGTCGTCGCCATCGACAAGGTCAGCCTCACGATC
Organism: Cryobacterium sandaracinum; assembly: GCF_004403415.1. Classification (NCBI taxonomy): domain Bacteria; kingdom Bacillati; phylum Actinomycetota; class Actinomycetes; order Micrococcales; family Microbacteriaceae; genus Cryobacterium; species Cryobacterium sandaracinum. The sequence continues at coordinate 54,773 of NZ_SOGO01000034.1, read as the reverse complement.
GACGCCGGGGATGTCTACGGCATCATCGGTTATTCGGGGGCAGGCAAGAGCACCCTGGTGCGGCTTGTGAACGCCCTCGAACGGTCGACGTCGGGCGAGATCCTGATCAACGGCACCGACATCGCCCGCCTGCCCGAGCGGGAGCTGCGCCCGGTGCGGCTGGGCATCGGGATGATCTTCCAGCAGTTCAACCTTCTGGGGTCACGCTCCGTCGCGGCGAACGTCGCATACCCGCTCGAGGTGGCCGGACAATCGAAGGAGACGCGCCGGGCCCGGGTCGCCGAGATGCTCGACTTCGTCGGGCTCGGCGACAAGGCGGGCGCCTATCCCGACCAGCTCTCCGGCGGTCAGAAGCAGCGCGTGGGCATCGCACGGGCCTTAGCCAGCCAGCCGGGCATCCTGCTCGCCGACGAGGCCACCAGCGCCCTCGACCCGGAGACCACCTCCGAGGTTCTGGACCTGCTCGGGCGGGTGAATAAGGAATTCGGGGTCACCATTATCGTGATCACGCACGAGATGGATGTCATCCAGACCCTGGCGACGAAGGTCGCCGTGATGGACCAGGGCCGGGTGATCGAGCGCGGCGACGTGTTCGACGTGTTCTCGAACCCGCAGCAGGCGGCCTCCGCCCGGTTCGTCTCGACTGTTGTCAAGGGTCTCCCTTCTTCGTCGGAACTCGCCGTGCTGCGGCGGCGTCACCCGGGCCGCCTCGTCACGCTGGCGTTCCGCGACAGCAGCGTCGATCAGGCCCGCGTGTTCGGCGAGTTCGTCTCCGCCGGCGTCACCTTCGAGGTCGTCTACGGCGGCATCAACGAGATCCAGGGCCGGTCGTTCGGACACCTGACGCTGGCACTGGCCACGCCGGGGGCGACGGATGCCGCGGCCGACGCCGCCATCGACGCCGCGCTCGACCGGGTGCGAACCCTCACGACCGTGACCGAGGTGCGCTGAGATGGACAGCCTGATCGACCTGTTGCCCGAACTCTGGATCGCCGCGGGGGAGACCCTCTACATCGTCGGCCTCACGCTCTTCTTCGGCGGGATCGGCGGCCTGCTCGTGGGCCTCGGCCTGTATCTGACCCGCGCCGGCAGCATCCTCGAGAACCGCGGGGTCTTCGTGGTGTTGAACCTGTTGGTGAACATCGTGCGGCCGATCCCGTTCATCATCTTCCTGGCCGCCGCCCAGCCGCTGGCCCGGACCGTGGTGGGAACCGGCATCGGCAACGCGGCGATCATTTTCACGATCTCGCTCGCGGCATCCTTCGCCATGGGGCGCATCGTGGAGCAGAACCTCCTCACGGTGACGCCCGGTGTGATCGAGGCGGCCCGCAGCGTGGGGGCCGGGCCGATCCGGATCATCTTCACGGTGCTGCTGCCCGAGGCGCTCGGCCCGCTCATCCTCGGCTACACCTTCATCTTCGTGGCGCTCGTGGACATGTCGGCGGTAGCCGGCTACGTCGGCGGCGGCGGCCTCGGAAACTTCGCGCTGCTCTACGGTTACCGCCAGTTCAATCCCGTGGTGACCTGGGCGGCCGTGCTGCTGATCATTGTGCTTGTGCAGCTGGTGCAGTTCCTCGGAAACTGGCTGGCCCGGAAGGCATTCCGCCGGTAAGACGACCCCCGAGTGCGGGACATCTTTCGCGCGTTCTTTCAGCGCCGGACATCCCTCGTTCACCTCCGGTTCAGGTGATGCTCCCGGAACGGACATTCGTGGGCTGGACAGTACACGCGGGGTCGGCCTATTCGAGCCGCTTACACGTCACAGTGGCCCCTTCGCTGCATCATCCTTGCCCAGGGAGTCATCTTGTCGCCGAGCCCGAGCATCGTCTTCTCGGCGTTTGAATCCGCCGCCGACCCCCGATTGCATGGATGGGTGGCTTTCCGTGAGAGCGTGCGGAATGTCGGCACTCCCGTTAGGGCGGTCGCCGTGCGTGACGGGCACCGCGCCGGTCCCTTGCTCACGGGAGCGCCGCGGCACTCCGGTATCTGGCGACTGCTCGCCTCGAACCGGCGCGAGCTCGGCCGTAGCTCCTCCGTCTACGCAACGTTCTCCAGCGCGCGAGCCCACGTCCTCGAACTCAAGGGCCAGTGCGATTCGATGGTCGCCACGGTTGTCACGGGTCCCAAGGCCGGCACACACGGGTGGGTGATCAGCGTCGGTGATGTAGTCGTGATGACTGCAGGGCGCTGGTATGGCGCGGCGTCGACCAGCCGCGAGGCCTCGGCTGGAACCATTGAGGCTTTCCACAGCGCGCTCGTCGGTGCGGACGCCCGTCATGCCACGGAGGCCGGGCAGCGCGGCAACCGGGTACTCTCCGACGAGGAACGGGCCCTGTCCTGGTGACCGTGCGCAAGCACCGCGGAACCCCCATGATCGCCACGGTTGCCGGCCTCTCCGTGGTCGGCTGGCTGGTCTTCGGCTGGCTGGTACCCGGTTTCCAGGCACCCGAGGGCGTGCGGGCGAGTCTCGCACCGGCCGCGTCGGCGGTCATCACCACCGTGCCGCCAGAGGTTGCCCGATCGCTGCCCGCGGCCGAACCAGCGCCCGCCACGCTTGCCCTGCCGACGGTTACGCCTCCGATTGATGGCAATGCGGCGCTCGCCGACCCTGCCTGGGCCGTCCGCGTCGCCCAAGCGGCCGGCATCCCAGTGCGCGCCCTGCTCGGCTATGCAGGGGCGTCCCTGGCCCTGGCGGCCGAACAACCGGGCTGCCACCTCGGTTGGAGTACCCTGGCCGCCCTCGGCAACGTCGAATCCGGTCACGGCAGCCACGACGGTTCGGCACTCGGAGCGGATGGCGCCGCCCGCCCGGGCATCTTCGGCCCCGCACTCGATGGCAGCGCTTTCGCCGCGATGAGCGACACCGATCGCGGAGTCTGGGATGGCAGCACCGAATGGGACCGCGCGGTCGGGCCCCTGCAATTCATTCCGGCAACGTGGCAGCGATGGGGCGCCGACGGCAACGGGGACGGCGTCGACGACCCGCAACAAATCGACGATGCCGCCCTCGCCGCCGGCCGCTACCTCTGCCACTACGGCGAGCTGTCCCGGCCCGATCGCTGGCGCGCCGCCGTGTTCGCGTACAACCACGTCGATTCTTATGTGAACACCGTTGCCGCGACCGCGAATACCTACGCCGCGGTGGCGGGCGCGCGGTGACGCCGTATATAAACGTAGCGAGCTAAACCGCTCGGTGGCGCACGCCACTTCGCGCTCACCGCGCGGCCGCCGTTCTCCCGTGACTCGGCTGCCGCCGTGATGCGCGCCCACGTGCGGGCGCCCTCTTCGGGGCCCCCGGTCCTGCGCCGGGTGCAATCCCGCGCGCTCAACTCTCCACTACGCGTCCACCTCTAGCTGGACAAATCGACGCTCAGTGTTAACCAAGCGCCCCAAACATGTGTCTCGGACGTGCTACCGCCGCGTTCGTTCCGCTCCCCACACCCGAATGTGCAAGGACACCCATGTCGTTTTCGACCCTCTTCGACGCGCCTGCGATCGAGCCGCCAACGGTCGACCCGGCGAACCCGGACTCGTCCCCGCGCCGCTTACTGACAGCACGTCCCTCGGTCTCGGACTCGGTGTTCCGTTCGGTGGCCTTCTTCGCCGGCTGCATCACCGTGGCGATCATGCTCGCCGTGGGCGTGTTCCTGTCGTTGCGTGCCTCGCAGGCCCTCGGCGTCGCCGGGTTCAGCTTTCTGGTCGAGCAGGACTGGTCGCCGGAGTCGCAGAAATTCGGCATCGCAGCCGTCTTGTTCGGCACCATCACGATCGCGGTGATCGCGATGTGCGTCGCCGTGCCGCTCGCCCTCGGCACGGCCCTGCTCATCTCCGAGGTCGCCCAGGGCCGGATGAGCTCCACGCTCGTCACGCTCGTCGACCTGATGGCCGCCGTGCCGAGCGTGGTCTTCGGCCTCTGGGGCGTCTTCTTCCTGCAGGCCAACGTGATCCCGGTCGCCACCTGGATCTCCAGCTACTTCGGCTGGATCCCGCTGTTCCGGGTGGCGGATGCCAGTGGGCAAGCGCTCACCGAGGCCAGCGCGTTCACCTCCTCGGCGTTCATCGCCGGCATTGTCGTCGGCCTCATGGTGGTCCCGACCCAGACGTCGGTCATGCGCGAGGCCTTCTCCCAGGCGCCGATCGGCGAGCGCGAGGCCGCCTTCGCGCTCGGGTCGACGCGCTGGGGCATGATCCGTGCGGTCGTGCTGCCCTTCGGTCGTGGCGGCATCATCGGCGGCACCATGCTCGGCCTCGGCCGTGCTCTCGGTGAGACCATCGCCGTCTACATGATCATTTCGCCGATCTTCACTATCAACTGGGAGGTGCTGAAGACCGGCACCAACTCCGTCTCCGCGCTCATCGCCCTCCGCTACGGCGAATCCAGCTCATTCGGCCTCTCCGCGCTGATGGCAGCCGGACTCGTACTGTTCCTGATCACCCTCGTGATCAACTTCACGGCCTCGTCGATCGTGGCACGGTCTCGATCCGGGGCGGAGAGCGACTGATGACGATCACGCACGCACCCAACATAACGCACGCCGCGACCAGCACCTGCACGACGAACGACACCCACACCACGACGATCCCGGCCTACGACGGCACCCCGATCGGACCGCGACGCCGGGTGCGCGGCGCCCGGCTCGACGACCGGTTCAACGTTCTCGGTGCCGCCGCAGCCGGAATCGCCGTCGCGGTGCTCCTCTTCGGCTGGATCACTCCGCTTTCCGGCGGCGTGGGCTGGGCGCTCGTGGCGTATCTGGCGTTCCTTGGCTTCTACGCCCTGCTCGTAAGCTTCACGAGCGACGCGCAGGAGGTCAAGGACCGCGTGATGGCGGTGCTGCTATCAAGCGCCGGTGTGGTGCTCTTCGGCGCCCTGGTCTTCGTCGTGGCGTTCACTCTGATACGCGGGCGGGAAGCCCTGCCTCATCTGAACTTCTTCACCCAGAGCATGGAATTGGCCGGACCCCTCGACGGCCTCGACCTGGGCGGTATCGTGCACGCGATCCTGGGCACGCTCATGCAGATTTCGATGGCGCTGGCGGTCACGATTCCGCTCGGCATCACCACCGCCCTGTTCCTGAACGAGGTCGGTGGCCGATTCGCGAGGTTCGTGCGCACCATTTCGGATGCGATGACCGCGCTGCCGTCCATCGTGGCCGGCCTGTTCGTCTACTCGGCGATCATCGTGCTGATCACGCACCAGCGGTCGGGCTTCGCCGCGGCCATGGCGATCACCGTCATGATGCTCCCGATCGTCATCCGGGCCTCGGATATCGTGCTTCGCCTGGTCGCCGGCAACCTGCGGGAGGCCGCCTATGCCCTCGGTTCCACCCGCTGGGCCACCATCTGGTATGTCGTGCTGCCGACCGCCCGGCCCGGACTGGCAACGGCCGTGATCCTGGGCACAGCCCGCGGCATCGGCGAGACCAGCCCAGTGTTGCTCACCTCGGGTGTCACCGCGGTGACCAACCTGAACCCCTTCGCCGGCCCGATGATCTCCCTCCCGCTGCAGGTCTTCGACTTCGTCAAGTCTCCTGAGCCCACCATGATCGCCCGAGGTTTCGGCACGGCCGCCATCCTGATCCTCCTGGTGCTCACCCTCTTCGCCATTGCTCGACTCATTGGCGGCACCGGTCCCGGCCAGTTGTCCCGTCGGCGGCGACTGCGCGTCGACGCCGCATCGGAGCGGGACCTGCAACGGATGAGCGTACGGGGTGACCTCGGTCCGGGGATCACCGGAACCAATTCAATGCTCCGGCCGACCAGTTCACCTACCGACCTCACCACGAAGGAGACGTCCTCGTGACGCCGCAAACCCGACAGATTCGCACAGTCCGAGCCTTATTCGCGCTCGTCGTTGTGCTGCTGAGCGTTTTCACGGCGCCAGCTGCCCAGGCAGCGAGTTACGACCAAATCACCGGTACCGGCTCGACCTGGTCGCAGAACGCCCTGGACCAGTGGCGCAAGAATGTTGCCAATAACTACGCGATGACGGTGAACTACTCCGGAGTCGGCTCATCGGCCGGGCGCCGTGACTTCGTCGCGGGCAACGTGGACTTCGCCGTCAGCGAGATCCCGTTCCAGACCGCCCCGGAGGACGGTTCGGCCCCCGAGGTGCCTGCCCGCGGTTACGCCTACATGCCCATCGTGGCTGGTGGCACGTCCTTCATGTACAACCTGAAAATCGGCGGCAAGCGAGTCACAAACCTTCGGCTCAGCGGAGAGGTCATCACCAAGATCTTCACCGGCGCCATCACGAAGTGGAACGACCCTGCCATCGCGACCGACAACCCCGGGCTGGCCATGCCCGACAAGGGTATCGTGCCCGTCGTTCGCTCGGACGGCTCCGGCTCCACGGCGCAATTCACACTCTGGATGTCCAAGCAGCACCCGGCCCTCTGGAATTCCTTCTGCACGAAGGTCGGCCGGTCTGCCCCCTGCGGCCTCACCTCGCAGTTCCCCACCTACGGCAACGCCAAGGCGCAAAGCGGATCCTCAGGCGTCGCCGGCTACGTGAGCCAGGACTACGGCGAGGGTGCGATCACCTACGTGGAGTACTCCTACGCCAAGAACTCCGGTTTCCCCGTCGCCAAGGTGCTCAACGCCGCGGGTTACTACACGGAACCCACGGCCAATTCCGTGGCCGTCGCACTGCTGAAGGCATCCATCAACACCACACCCGGGCCTACCTACCTCACCCAGATCCTGGACGGCGTGTACAACAACGCGGACCCCCGCACCTACCCGCTCGCGAGCTACTCCTACATGATCGTGCCGACCGAAGTCGGCGGCGTCTTCACCGCCAAAAAGGGCCTGACCCTCGGTACCTTCGCACATTACATGCTCTGCGAGGGGCAGCAGCAGGCCGAAGCCCTGGGCTACTCGCCTCTGCCGATGAACCTTGTGCTGGCCGGCTTCGACCAGATCAAGCGAGTGCCAGGCGCCGATGCCAGCGGCGTCGACATCAACAAATGCAACAACCCGACATTCAAACCAGGTGACTCCCCATCAAGCAACCTGCTGGCCACCACGGCTCTCCAGCCGGCCGCCTGCGACAAGATAGGGGCCAACCAGTGCACCACCGGCACGGCCGGGGCGCTGGCAGACACGGCCGTGTCCGGTAGCGGATCGGGTGGTGGCGCGGCCGGCTCAGCCGCCGCGACAACTGCCGGGGGAACGGCTTCGCCGGCAGGGTCCGGGGGAACAGGTGCGGTGGCGCAAGGCGGAACGGATGCGGCATCAGGCGCGGTGGCCTCGCCCGTGTACGACGAGAACGGCGCCCTCGTGTCCACGGTCGGCGCCACGGCAACCGGCGTGGTCGCCACGGCCATCGCCGCACCGTTCACGTTGGCGGAAGGCGGGTGGGGCGCCCAGCAATCGATCATGCTCGTCGCCGGGTTTCTTTTGCTGGCCGCCGCCGTGCTGCCGCCGGTGCTCGCCGGCCGGTTCAAACCGCGTGTCGCGAAGGCAGGAACCAAGTGAAGCGCGTCACCTTCGCCCCGAAGAACGCGCTCTGGGCCCGCGCCGGCGCCAGCGGAATCGTCGTCGGTCTGGTGGTCGGCGTGGGTGTCGCCGCGCTCGGCTCCCTGGTTCCCTCTGCAGCATTCGCTGACACGTCGACCGCGGTCACGGTCGCGTCGAGGGGCTACGACCCGGACGTCGCCACCGCCCCCTTCCCCGACCTCAAGGTCACCGTGTCCCAGACCGAGGACCTTGTTTCCCAAGGGATCGTCGTCAACTGGAGCGGAGGCACGAAGTCCGAGCGGCCCGATGGCAGCTCGGGAGGTCAGGACTTCCTCCAGATCGCGCAGTGCTGGGGAGACGACCCGACGGATTCCAGCCGCCCGGATCGCACGACCTGCCAGTACGGCGGCTTCCCCGGCAAGGCCGCGTCCACCCGCGACACCGCGGTCAGCCAGGACCAGGTGGCCCCGCAGGACGCGCAGTACACATCGCCAGCCAACGGGTTCACCATTCCGGCGTTCACCGCGATTCCCTACCGCGCATCCACGGGCGGTTCGATCTCGTCGGTGTTCGCCGACTCGGCCAACGTTCTCACGCACCATGTCGTGGATCCCCTGACGGGCCTCGTGCAGACGGCCACCGGTTCGCCGTCCGACACCGGGGTCACATTGCCCGACGGCATCTCCGGCGTTGACCTGGCCACCAACGAGTTTTACACCCAGTACACGACGAATGAGGTGCCCTGGGCCGGATCGAGCGACAGTGGCGACGGCTCCGTCAAATTCGAGGTGCAGACCGCGATGCAGTCCCCGGGACTGGGCTGTGGCACACCCGTGACCGCCGCGGACGGCTCTGTCTCCGGAAAATCCTGCTGGCTCGTGGTCATCCCGCGCGGAAAAAGCGACGCGGGGGAGTCCTACATCACCAAGTCCGGCTTGCTGTGGGACTCCTGGAAGCACAGCGTGGCCGTCAAGCTGGATTTCAAGCCCATCGGCCAGCGCTGCGCTATCGGCTCGGCCGAGAAGCAGCTTTCCGGAAGCGAACTGGTCGCCGCGGCGATCGGGTCATGGCAACCCAAAGTGTGCACCGGTGCGACGGGTTCCTCTTTCGCGCTCAGCATCGGCAACGAGGAGGACGCGCTTGCCGCGGCGAGCCTCACGACACCCAGCCCGCTGGCTCTCACCTCACGTCCCCTGCAAACCGACAGGGTCGATCCCGTCGCATACGCACCGATCGCCCTCAGCGGCGTCGCGGTTTCGTTCTCCATCGACCGCCGGGTGAAACCGGCGGGCGCAGTTCCCCAGGAATACAAGGCCAGGAATACCGAGGCGTTCACGTCACTGAACCTCACGCCTCGCCTGGTCGCCAAGCTCCTCACTAATTCGTATCTCGACTCACTGCCTTCCGGGGCGCCGGCCACGTCGGACTCCCTCAAGTTCTTCGGCTACACCGACTCCGCGAACCCTGGCGCGAACGCGCGCAACCTCACGGTCGACCCCGATTTTCTGGCGGTCAACGACGATGAGTGGAAGTACCAGGACCTGACCGGGCCGTCCCTGGGAGACATGCTCCTTCCCTCCGGGAGATCCGACGAGGCCCAGCAACTGTGGCGTTACGTCCTTTCCGACCCCGCCGCCGTCGAATTCCTGAACGGAACGCCCGACACGTGGGGAATGAAAGTCAACCCCTGGTCGTCCACCAATGCCGATGTCAACCCGTCCGGGACGGCCATGACGATTCCCCGCACGAATTTTCCGAAGGCTGATCCACTGGAGCGGCCCGCGGCCGCTGCCGGCACCGGAACAACGGCGGTGAACCTGGTCACCTGGCGCCCCTACACCAGCGACTTCGAGAGCGGCGCGTATCTCACCCTGCGCGGCGACGGGCAGGAGCTCGGCGACTGGAACCCCACCAGCGTCCCGCCGAAGTTCGGCAAGAGCGTGCGCAGCCTGGTGGGCAACCAGCGCGTGCTTGGCGTCACCACCGCAGCCGCGGCCGCTCGCTACCAAACGGTGACGGCGTCATTGCAGAACTCAGCGGGCTCGTTCGTGGCGCCATCGCCGGAGTCCATGCTCGCGGCCTCCGCCGCCATGGTGCCGACCAGCACAAACCCCAAGGTGCTCGAATACGACCCGGCGAACCCAAGCGCCAAGGCTGCCGCCACAGCGTACCCAATGACGATGCCGGTCTATGCCGCGTTGAATCCGCTGCAAACGGATGCCGCCCAGAGGGCCATCTACGCCAACCTGATCCGGTACGCGGTGGTGGCAGGCCAGGTACCTGGGACGGAGATCGGGCAGCTGCCGCGCGGCTACACCCCGCTCCCGAAGAGCTGGGTGGACCAGGCGCTCGCCGCCGCGACCGCGATCGAACAGGGCGGCAGCCCGGTCGTCGCAATGGCCATGCCCGAGACTGCCCCTGCGGTCGACAGGCCGGCCTATGTGCCGACCCCGTCAACCTACGGTCCGGCAGAGTTCCAGGCTCAAGCCGCGCCGGTGGTGGCCGACGCCGCGGTCGACCCGGCCGCGACGGGCGCCGTCGTCGACCCCTTGGTGGCGAGACCGACGCCCGCGGACCCGGTCATGGGACCGGTACGCGCGGCGGTGCCGGCCGGGCTGCTCTCCGGCCTGCTCGCCGCCTGCGGCGTCCCCTTTATTTCGCGCGTTCGGAGACGATCCTGATGCGCGCCCAACGTGACGCTTCGCGCGGAAACCCCGCTTCGGACCGTAGCGCTGAGACAAGAGGGACCCATCCGGATCCGTCTCCTGCATCACCCACGAAAGGCACCCCAGTGAACACCAAGAAGGCTCTTGCGCTCTGCGCAACTGTCGGCGTGGCCATCTCCGGCCTTGTCATCGTCAGCCCGGCTAACGCCGAGCCCGTCTCGAACAGCTACTCCATCGTCGGCTCCGACACCCTCGAGGACGTCGTCAGCGCCCTGGCCAACGGCTCGGGCCTTTCGGGCGCGTCGGTTCGTTCGACAGCCAACGGAAACAGCATCGGCTCGTTCGACGCGACCGGCACCCCGTTCATCACGACGAAGTCCTCCGGTGTGCGTTTCGGTCGCCCGAATGGCTCAAGCGACGGGCGCACGGCCCTTCTCCGTTCCATTGACGGCGCTCCGTACACGTCCGGAACCGTCGGCGCGCCCGCGGGCGTCATCATCACGGGGCAGATCGACATCGCCCGTTCGTCCGGATCAGGCACGGTCGACCCGGCAGGTAGCCTGATCCAGGTGCCTTTCGGTCGCGACGCGATCGCCTACGCGTATGACAGCGCTTCGACGGCAGCCGGGATCGGTACCATCGACACCGCGACCATGACGAGTCTTTACACCTGCAGCGTCACCACCCTCGGCGGAGTGAAGGTCACACCGGTCATCCCGCAGGCCGGTTCCGGAACGCGCAAGGACTTCATGTCCAAGATCGGCGTCACGGATTCGACCCTGGGTTCGTGTGTCACCGTGGGTCAGGAGCACGACGCCTCTGACCTGGGTATCAACACTGTCGCGCCTATGTCGGTGTCCCGCTGGGTCGCCATGAACACTGGTGCGAGCTTCCCCAAGAAGAAGGACACCACGGTCCTGGGCTCCCTGGTCGCAGGCACCACCCCCGTGACAGGCACCGGCACCTCGATGGCCCCGGTGGCCGCCTACTACGCCGACTCTCGTTGGGGACGCGACACGTACCTCGTTGTGCAGTACGCACGAGTTGACCCGACGAATGCCGCATATGACTCGACTCTGGCCGACCTGCTCGATCCGACAAAAAGCGCCAGCCTGACGAACTCCCAGACGACTTTTGCCGCCAAAGCCGGTTCGTTGAAGAAAAAATTCGGCATTCTCGCACCCTCGACCACCACCGCCGTTCGAATCTCCAAGTGACCTCCGCCCAAGAACAGGACTGTAAATAAATGAAGATCAACAAGAAGTCGCGTCTCGTCGCCGCCGGCGTCGTTTCGCTCGCTCTGGTCGCCGGAGCCACGGCCGCGGCGACTGCCGCGACAGCCGCAACGCAGACGAATGGTTCTGCCGCTCCCGTCTACATGTACGACACGGATGCCGTCCAGAAGTCGGACGGCTACGTCTGGGGCTGGAAGGAGGACCTCTTCGGCTCCTCCACTCAGGGCGACATCAACGGCGAGTTCACCTGCCCGGCGAACTCAACGAATATCTTCGCCTTCCTGGCCACCCCCGGGACCGAAAACACCGTCCTCACCTGGAAGGCGTACGCGCCCCTCGCGTTCAACGGAGCGACACGCAACGTGCTCAACCCGACCCTCGCGCCGATCTCGCTCATCAATAACTCCCAGACTGCGGCCAGGAACGCCGGCGGCAACTACAGCCTGGGCCTCGCGTGCACGATGAACTCTGGTGTCACAGTGACCGCCGCCTTCTACCGTACGATCAGCGTCGTTCCGGTCACCGGCGCCTTCACGTTCCTGCCGCAGGCCGATGTGCCGGTGACGCCGACGCCGACTCCGACTCCGACGCCGACTCCGACGCCGACCGCGACTTCGACGCCGACCGCGACTTCGACGCCGACCGCGACTTCGACGCCGACCGCGACGCCGACGCCGACTGTGACGCCAACGCCGACCGCGACGCCGGCTGCGGTTCCTGCTGTGACGCCGGGCCTCAACTCCGGCTCGTCGGGCAACCCGGCGTCTGGCTCGTCAGAGCGCGTTGCCGCAGCGACGAAGGCCGACAAGGAGCTCGCGTCGACCGGAACCGCCAACACCCTTCCGCTGCTGGCTTCGGGCATGCTCGCCCTCGCGGCCGGGGCCGGCGTGATTATCGCGCGTCGCTTCCGCCGCGCTGACAAGTAGGCAGCACACCGTACGTCCGAAGGCCACGGGACGAGTTGTCCCGTGGCCTTCGGGCGTTCGTCGGCGTCTATGCGTCTGTTGAGTTGATGCATTGGTGCTCGCGCGCGAGATCGCGTTTCCCCGTCGTTTGCTCTGCGTCCAGCATGCCGAAACCTGGAATGGACTAACTTGATTGTGCTCACATCCACTGCCGCGCCCCGCCTGACGGCCGTGACCCTCATCGCAATGTCCTTGATTTGCGGGCTTGCCGGGCTCACCGCGACCCCCGCGAGCGCCGAGGCTGCCACGAATGGGCCTAGCGGTATGAGCGGGGAGCCGACGAACATCCACGATTTCTTCTATGTCAGCGGGCTCACCGTGCTACCCGCTCCGCAGATCGGGCCGGAGGGCGGGGACCTGACCCTGGAGTTCACGATGAAGAACGTCAGCACCGCCCCGATCACCTCGAGCCTCCGGTTCTGGCTCGACAATGCGATCAACCTGCCCGTCCAGACGCTCGACACGGTCGAGGTTGCCAACCTCGCACCGGGGGAGACACGCACCATGAGGGCAACCTTTGAAGATGTCGGCCAGTGGACCTTCTTCCGAGGCCACGTGACGATGACTCCGCCCGTGGACATCGCCGGCACGGCTCTCTGGTCGCTGACCCGCGACTCGTTCACGCTCATCCTGCCGTGGTTCCTCACGGCGATGCTCGTGCTCCTGGCAGCGCTCGTCCTGGCGGTGCGCCAGTTGCTTCGGCTCCGCCGGTCGCGACGCCCACTGCCCGACCTCGCACTCGGCTACGGGCCGGTCACATCGTGACGGTTGCCACAACGCTCCGGCGACCGAAGCTGCCAACGCCGCCGCGGCGCATGCCCGTGCCCCCGCGCGCATTCGTGGTGCTGAGCGCACGCGAGCAGGCCATCCGCACCACGCTCACGATCGTTGCCGTGCTCATCTTCGGCTTTCTCGCCAACCTCACGATTTTCGGCCAAGTGCAGCACTTCGTCTCGCAGCAGCAGCTGACGAACTCGCTGCGAGCAGAGCTCGCTCAGGGCACGGCCCCGGTCAGCGAGGGCACCGTGGACCAGGTTCTGCTCGAGGCCGGAGCCCCAGTGGCGCTGATCGACATTCCCTCGATCGGGGTGCACGAGGTGGTCGTCGAAGGAACCGACTCCGGTACCCTGCGTGCCGGACCGGGCCACCGCCGCGATACCGTGTTGCCGGGCCAGGCCGGCTACAGCGTCATCATGGGCCGCGCCGCTGCCTACGGCGGCCCTTTCGCCCGACTGCAGGAGTTACGACCGGGGCAGCAGTTCACCGTCATCACCGGGCAGGGCCGTCAGGAATTCTCCGTTCTCGGCGTTCGGTACGCGGGTGACCCCATGCCGGCTCCCCTCGGCGCGGGGAAGAGCCGCCTGATCCTCGTGACGGCTCGCGGCCCCGCGTTTGTGCCGAGCGGGATCGCCCGGGTGGATGCTGAGCTCGTTTCGGAAACGAAACCGGCGGGCGTCCGAGCGACCACATTCGTGACCCTGCCTGCCGTCGACCGGGAGCTCGCCACTGACACCAGAACGGTGTGGGCGCTTGTGTTCGCCTTGCAGTTCCTGCTGCTGGTCGAGCTTGCCGCCGTGTGGGCCTATCGACGCGTCGGCCTCCGCAAAACCTGGACGGTTTTCCTCCCCGTCGTCACCGTGGGCGGCCTGTTCGTGGCCGACCAGGTGGTGCGCCTGCTTCCGAACCTGCTGTAGAAACGATGGAGTCCATGAACGACGAAATGATCAACGCTGACGCGACGCAGGTGCTGCCGCTACAGAAGGCGCCACGGCAGCGAGAGAGCAGGCTGCGCCCGCCGGCTCGATCCGCCGTGCCGACCCTGACGAGTCGCCTGTCCGTGCCGTGGCGCAAACGCCCGGCCGGCCAGGACCTGTCCCCGGAAGCCCCGGGCCACGCGGCTGTGGGGGACCTCGCCCCACTGGCCACCCTCGAAGGCCGCAACGTTTCCGCCTGGTTCGGCGAGCGTCAGGTTCTCGACCGGGTCAACCTCGTGATGCCCGCGGGCGTCATCACCTCGCTGATCGGGCCGTCGGGCTGCGGCAAGTCGACGTTCCTGCGCATCCTGAACCGGATGCATGAGCTCGTTCCCTCCGCAAGCCTGGCCGGAGAGGTGCTCCTCGACGGCGTAGACATCTATGACCCGGAACGCAAGCTCGTCGACGCCCGCAAACACATCGGGATGGTCTTCCAGAAGCCCAACCCCTTCCCGGCGATGTCGATCTACGACAACGTCATCGCAGGCCTCACCCTCACCGGCCAGCGTGCCTCGAACGACGAGAAGGACTACCTCGTGGAGAGCTGCCTGACCAAGGCCGGCCTGTGGAAGGAAGTGCGGGACCGTCTTCGGGAGCCGGGCGGCGGGCTGTCCGGCGGCCAGCAGCAACGCCTGTGCATCGCCCGATCCCTGGCGGTGACTCCGCGCATCCTGCTCATGGACGAACCGTGCTCGGCCCTCGACCCCACGTCGACGCGGGTGATCGAGGAGACCATGCTCGAACTCGCCCGGGAGGTGACCATCGTGATCGTGACCCACAACATGCAGCAGGCGCAGCGCGTCTCGCAGAACTGCGCCTTCTTCCTCGCCGCTCAGGGCACGCCCGGCGGGATCGTGGAACACGGACCCACCGACGCCATGTTCGGCAACCCGATCGACCCGCGCACCGCGGACTACGTCAACGGCCGGTTCGGGTAACGATCGGCGGCCTGGGATCTGAGAACCGGCCGGAAACTGGGGGTCAGCTTTTCCCCTCCGGGTCGCCTGGCCGAATTACACTGAAGCATGACTTCCGCTGGCTATGCCGAGATCGAACGCACTTTCGACGTCAACCCGGCGACGACGCTGCCGCCCCTGCACGACCTGCCGGGCGTCACCCACGTGGAGCCGCCCGTCGAGCACCACCTCGATGCCCTCTACTACGACAGCATCGACTTGGTCCTCGCCAGCCGGCGGCTGACCCTGCGCCGCCGCACCGGGGGAGTCGACGCCGGCTGGCACCTCAAGCTCCCGGTCGCCGTTGACGAGCGTCGCGAGATTCGGGAGCCGCTGGGCGAGCACCCGGAGCACATCCCGGAGGCCATCCTCAACCTCGTGCGCGCGGTGCTCCGCGGCCGCACACTGGTGCCCGTGGTGCGGCTGCGCACCCGACGCACGGTGCACGAACTCGTCGGCGAGGACGACCAGGTGCTCGCCGAGGTGTGCGACGACGAGGTGCAGGCCGACCGGCTCGCGCCGGAGCCGCTCAGCCAGACCTGGCGGGAATGGGAGGTCGAGCTCGTGCACGGCTCCCGCGACCTGCTCGACGCCGCCCAGGTGCGGCTCGCGTCGGTCGGCGTGGAGCCATCCGGAACCCCGTCCAAACTTGCCCGCGCCCTCGGCGACGCTCTGCCGCCCTTCGTCACGGTCCCAGTACCTCGGCCGACCCGCAAGAGCTCCGCCGGTGCCGTGCTGCTGAAGTACGTGCACGAACAGGTGCGGGCGATCGGCACTCAGGATGCCCGGGTCCGAGAGAACGACGTGGACGGCGTGCACCGGATGCGCGTGGCCACCCGCCGCCTGCGCTCGGTCCTGTCCACTTACCGGGACTGTCTGGACACCGCGGTCACCGGGCCTCTCCGCAACGAGCTGCGCTGGCTGGCCGGCTCGCTCGGCGCCGCCCGGGACGCGGAGGTGATCCGGCAGCGCCTCGCCCACCGGCTCGGGCAGGAACCGGCCGAACTCGTCGTGGGTCCGCTGACGGAGCGCATCGACGAACATTTCGCGGCGGTCATCCGGGGTGCCTGCAGCCAGACCCTCGCCGCCCTCGACTCCGAGCGGTACTTCCGGCTGCTCGACACACTCGACGCCGTGCTGGCCGCCCCGCCGCTGCTCCCTCCGGCGGACAAGCCCGCGAGCATCGTCATCCCCGAACTGATCCGCGCGGACTGGAAGCGGCTGCGCGCATCCGTTTTCCTGGCGCAAGGCACCCCGTCGGGCGCTGTGCGCGACGAGGCGCTGCACGAGGCGCGCAAACGGGCCAAGCAGCTGCGCTATGCGGCCGAGACGGCCACGCCGCTGCGGCGCAGCCGAGCGGTGCGGCTCGTAGCCGCGGCCCGGCAGGTGCAGGACACCCTCGGCGACCATCAGGACAGCGTCGTCGCCCGGGAGAAGCTGCTCCGGCTCGGCATGGCCGCGTACCTGCAGGGTGAGAACGCCTTCAGCTACGGTCGGCTGCACGCAGTGGAACAGAACGGGGCCGCCGCCGTGGAGGCGCGTTTCTTCCGCACCTGGCGGGACTTTCCCAAGGCCTCGATCGCGAAATAACTTAGTCGAAGCCGAGGCTGAGCTTGCGCAGCAGGGTCGCGAGACCGGCCTGCTCGCTCGGCGACAGCATGGCGAGCAATTCGGCCTCGGCGTCGACCAGCCGGGTGATGGCGGCATCCACCCGGGTGAGCCCGGCCGGGTTCATCCCCACGAAAATGCCGCGTCCGTCATTGGGGTCCGTGCGCCGGGTGACCAGCCCGCGCTCGACGAGCCGGTCGATCCGGTTGGTCATCGTGCCGCTGGAGACCAGCGTCTGCTGCAGCAGGGCCTTCGGGCTCAGCTCGTAGGGTGCCCCCGCGCGGCGCAGCGCCGAGAGCACGTCGAACTCCCAGGAGTCCAACTCTGAGCGGGAGAACGCGGTGCGGCGGGCGCGGTCCAGGTGCTTGGACAGACGGGCCACGCGCGACAGCACCTGAAGCGGTGCGAAGTCAAGGTCGGGCCGTTCGCGCAGCCAGGCGTCAACGATCCGGTCGACTTCGTCATGTGCGGGCATCCGTCTATTATCCCGCTCGGGCACGCCAACCGGCGCAGGAGCGCGTCCCAGGAGCGCCGGGGCGCGCTATCGGCGCGATATCTGGCAGACTTGTCACCGTTGGTCGGCCCGCGGTCGACGAATTCCGCCGTGGTGTAATGGCAGCACGACAGCCTTTGGAGCTGTTAGGTCTAGGTTCGAGTCCTGGCGGCGGAGCACTGCATGGCGTCACCATCCGGTCTTCCCCGGGCGGCTCCACCGAAGCTAGAGGAAACCCCGTGACTGATTCCCGACTCGCAATCGTCGTGCTGGCCGCCGGCCAGGGCACCCGCATGAAATCAAGCACTCCGAAACTGCTGCACGAGTTGGCCGGTCTGCCCATTCTCAGCCATGTGCTGGCGACCTCCCGCGCCCTCGAAGCGGCACATGTCGTCACCGTGGTGCGCCACGAGCGCGACCAGCTGGCCGCCCTCGTCGGCAAGGACCTGCCCGAGAGCCTGATCGTCGACCAGGACGAGCTGCCCGGCACCGGACGGGCCGTGGAGCAGGCCATCACCGCTTTCCCCGATGACTTCGAGGGCGACGTGCTCGTGGTCAGCGGCGACGTGCCGCTGCTCAACGCGGCCACGCTGGCCAGTTTCGTCGCCGCGCACCGCGACCGGGACGTCTCGGCCACCGTGCTCTCTTCCTTTCCGGAAGATGCCACCGGCTATGGCCGCATCGTGCGCTCCGAAGAGGGCGCCTTCGACCGCATTGTCGAGCAGAAGGATGCGACGGCCGAGGAACGTGCCATCTCCGAGACGAACGCCGGGGTCTACGTCTTCCGCGTAGCCGAGTTGCGCGAGCAGCTGGCCAACGTCACCACCGAGAACGCGCAGGGAGAGAAGTACCTCACCGACGTGGTCGGGCTGCTGCGCCAGGCCGGGGCCGAAGTGCGGGCCGTGCCGGTCGCCGACGCCTGGCTGGTGGCCGGCATCAACGACCGGTCCCAGCTCAGCGAGACCGCGCGCCAGCTGAACGGCCTCATCGTCTACGGCTGGCAGCTGGCCGGCGTGACCGTGCAGGATCCTGCCACCACCTGGATCGACCTCAAGGCGAAGCTGGCTCCGGATGTCATCATCCGGCCGGGCACGCAGATCCTCGGTTCGACCGTGATCGAGACCGGTGCCGTGATCGGCCCGGACACCACCCTCCTCGATTGTGAAATCGGCGAGAACGCGGTGGTGAAGCGCACGGATGCGACGCTCGCGGTCATCGGCGCCGGCGCATCCGTCGGTCCGTTCGCCTATCTGCGCCCGGGCACGAATCTGGGCGCTGACGGCAAGATCGGTACCTTTGTCGAGACCAAGAACGCGACCATCGGCGTGGGTAGCAAAGTGCCGCACCTCAGCTACGTCGGCGACGCGACCGTGGGAGTGGGATCGAACATCGGGGCCGGCACGATCTTCGCTAACTACGACGGTGTGACCAAGAACCACAGTGAGATCGGGTCCCACGTGCGCACCGGGTCGCACAACGTGTTCGTCGCGCCGATTAGGATTGGGGACGGGGCGTACACGGGTGCCGGAACAATCGTCCGTAAGGACGTGCCGGCCGGGGCCTTGGGCCTCACCGTGGCCCCACAACGCAATATGGACGGCTGGGTACAGACCAACCGCCCAGGAACCGATGCGGCGGCGGCTGCGGCAAAGAGTGGAGACTAGGTGTCTGGAATCAAGACCAGCGGCGAAAAGCGACTTGTATTGGTTTCGGGGCGAGCACACCCGCAACTGGCACTGGACATCGCCACGGAACTTGGTACCGAACTCGTTCACACCGACGCACGCACCTTCGCGAACGGCGAGATCTACGCGCGATTCGATGAGAGCGTGCGCGGCTCGGACACCTTCGTGATCCAGTCGCACACCGACCCGATCAACGAGTGGCTGATGGAACAGCTGATCATGGTCGACGCGCTCAAGCGGGCCTCCGCCAAGCGCATCACGGTCGTGGCGCCGTTCTACCCTTACGCCCGCCAGGACAAGAAGGGCCGCGGCCGCGAGCCGATCTCGGCCCGGCTGATCGCCGACCTGTTCAAGGTCGCCGGAGCCGACCGGATCATGGCCGTCGACCTGCACGCCGCCCAGATTCAGGGCTTCTTCGACGGCCCCGTCGACCACCTCTTCGCCATGCCCGTGCTGCTCGAGCACTTCAAGGAGAAGCTCGACCCGGCCACCCTGACTGTCGTCTCGCCCGACATGGGCCGCGTGCGCGTCGCCGACATCTGGAGCGACAAGCTCGGCGCCCCGCTGGCCATCATCCATAAGCGTCGCGACCCGAAGGTCGCCAACCGGGTCTCCGTGCACGAGATCGTCGGCCAGGTCGAGGGTCGCGTCTGCCTGATCGTCGACGACATGATCGACACCGGCCGCACAATCGTTCTCGCCGCCGAGGCCCTGCGCGCCGCCGGCGCGATCGGCGTCGTCGTCGCCGCCACCCACGCCGTGTTCAGCCACCCGGCGCTGGAGCTGCTGCAGAATCCCGCGATCTCCGAGGTCGTCGTCACCGACACCCTGCCGATCCCCGAGGAGAAGCGCTTCCCCACGCTCACCGTACTGCCGATCGCGCCGCTTCTGGCACGGGCCATCCACGAGGTCTTCGACGAGGGTTCCGTCACCTCGATGTTCGAGGGCGCCGCATAGCCGCGGGCCCTTCGCACAGCGAACCCCGGCCGGTCGTCGACGGATGTCGGTGACCGGCCATCAGTCTGTCGGGGCTCAGTCCTGATCGGGACCGGGTCTACACCGGCATCTCGGTGCTGGGCGCCCGGGGCGCCGAGGGAATGATGCCGAGCGGCACGACATACGTCTCGCGCTCGTTCAGATCGATCGCGTAGCACTGCCAGCCGAAGCCGCCCGGACCGTTCAGCTCGAAGCGGGCGTCGAAGTCGACGGCGCCCGGATAGTACCGAGCCGTGGCCACGCTGCACGCATTGGCGGCCGTGGTCGTTGCCACCTGCACGCTCGTCAGGATGCCGGGCACGATCAGCGCCACGAGCCCGAGCACGACGACGATGCGCATGATCAGGAGGGTGCGCGGACTGCGCAGGGGCCGGCCGGCATCCAGCGGCTCGTAACCGGAGAGTTCGGGGTGGTCGTCGCTCGTCATCAGGCTCCCAGTATCGCAAACAAGGCTGCTTCGTGCTGAACCTCCCCAACAGTTGCCCCAGCGGACGACTGTTGCCGGTGTGCGGGCAACAGTCGTCCGCTGCGGCAACGTTTGTTCCGCCGGGAGCGACGCGGCCACCCCTCCCCAGGCTCCCCGGGCCGCGCGGGCCCCACGGAACACGGGGGAGCGGCACCGTACCCGCTTCACACCGCGAACCTCGGCAGATGGCTGACGCGCGAATCGACGAGCACACCGGACTGTACCTCTCGGGCGGGGCCGCCGCCACAGAGTCAGACGACCGGCACTTTCGGCGCGAGGCGCAGTTCGGGAGGAGTGCACTACGGCTACGCCGCGGTGTCTTCACCACGACGGAACACTGGGGGCCGCTCCCACCGCGACAGAGGCACCTCGCCGAGATCCGCGCGGTCGTCGCCACGCGAATGCGCGACCCTCTGATCAGCCATCAATCGGCGGCGGCCGTGTGGGGGATTCCCCTGGCCGAGGCCTGGCCGAGCACGGTGCACGTGCTCGCACCACCGCAGTCCCGGGCGCGGAGCAAGAATGGCGTGACGGTCCACCGCATCGACGTTCCCGACGGTGACATCGTCGACATCGACGGGATGCTCGTGACCAGTCCCGCGCGCACCCTGCTCGACCTGGCGCGCACCAGGAGTTTCGCCACAGCCGTCGTCGCGATCGATCATGCCCTCAATCCGCGAAGTGCATCCCCGGAGGTCTTCCTGACGGACGAGGTGCTGCGCGAGAAACTCCAGGAGTCGGTGTCGCCCCGGGGGTGGGTGAAGGCGGAACGGGCCATCCGCTTCGGACGGCCCAATGCGGACAACCCGGGTGAATCGCTCAGTCGCGTGGCGATCTTCGAGCTGGGCTTCCCCGATCCCCTGCTGCAGACGTGCCATCGCAACCCTCGCGGCGGCTTCTATTTCACCGACTTCGAGTGGCCGGCCTATCGTCTGATCGGGGAGTTCGACGGGCAGGGCAAATACCTGAAGGCGGAGTATCTCCGGGGACTCACGCCCGGGGAGGCGGTCACCCGGGAGAAGGTGCGCGAGGATGACCTCCGCTCGGAAGGCAATCGCATGGCCCGCTGGGGTCCCTCCGATGTGCGCCAGCGCGGGTCGCTCTTGCGCATCCTCACAACCGCAGGCCTCCCGGTCCTCCGATAATCTGCCGGCTGACACACAGGTGTTGCCAGCGCATAAAACTGTTGCCGGAGCGGACAACTGTTGCCGGTGTGCGGGCAACACTCGTCCGATCCGGCAACAGTTGCGCCACCGTAGGAGCGGCTCTAGTGCGAGGAGCCCTCGGTCTTGATCTCGCTGCGGTCCCCCGACCACAGGGTATGGAAGGTTCCGGGCATGTCGACGCGCTTATAGGTGTGCGCGCCGAAGAAGTCGCGCTGGCCCTGCACGAGTGCGGCGGGGAGCCGTTCACTCGCGAGCGAGTCGAAGTAGCTGAGCGCCGACGCGAAGCCGGGAACCGGGATGCCCGACAGTGCCGCCGTCGAGACCACGCGGCGCCACGCCGACTCGCCGTCGGCGACGGCCTGGGCGAAGTACGGGTCGGCGAGCAGGGAGGCGATCGACGGGTCGTTGGCGTAGGCGTCGACGATGCGGTTCAGGAACTGGGCCCGGATGATGCAGCCGCCGCGCCAGATCGTGGCGATGGCGCCCTTGTCCACGGTCCAGCCGTACTTCTTCGCACCGGCGATGATCGCGTCAAAGCCCTGGGCATAGGCAACGACTTTCGACGCGTAGAGCGCCTGGCGCACGTCGTCTTGGAAGGTGTGGCCGACGACGGCGATTTCCGGGCGCG
The DNA here is from genome assembly GCF_004403415.1 of Cryobacterium sandaracinum. Taxonomy (NCBI): domain Bacteria; kingdom Bacillati; phylum Actinomycetota; class Actinomycetes; order Micrococcales; family Microbacteriaceae; genus Cryobacterium; species Cryobacterium sandaracinum. The sequence goes on along the minus strand of NZ_SOGO01000034.1, from coordinate 32,694 downwards.
CGGTGATGGCGGCGCGCACGGGGACGCGCTGCTCCGGATGGCTGGACACGGCGCGGGCGAAGACGGCCTCGGCGATGCCGCCGACGGGCACGCCCAGGTCGAGCGCGTTCTGCACGGTCCACACGCCGGTGCCCTTCGAGCCGGCCTCGTCGAGCACGACATCGATGAATGGCAGGCCGGTCTTGGCGTCGTCCTGGCGCAGCACCTCGGCGGTGATCTCGATCAGGTAGCTCTCGAGGTCACCCTCGTTCCACTCGGTGAACACATCGGCGATGGCGGCGGGGGAGTGCCCGGTCACCTTGCGGAGCAGGTCGTAGGCCTCCGCGATGAGCTGCATGTCGGCGTATTCGATGCCGTTGTGGATCATCTTGACGAAGTGACCGGCGCCATCCGTGCCGATGTGAGTGACGCAGGGGACGCCGTCGACGACGGCTGCGATCGATTCGAGGATCGGGCCGAGGGTCTTGTAGGCCTCCACCGAGCCGCCGGGCATAATGCTGGGGCCCTTGAGGGCACCCTCTTCGCCGCCGGAGATGCCGGCCCCGACGAAGTTCACGCCCGTGGCGCGCACCTCTTTCTCGCGGCGGATGGTGTCCTGGAAGTCGGCGTTGCCACCGTCCACGATGATGTCGCCGGGCTCGAACAGGGTGGTCAGTCGGCTGATCACGGCATCCGTGCCCGCACCGGCCTGCACCATGATGATCGCGGTACGCGGCTTCTGCAGCGACGCCACGAACTCCTCGATGGTCTCTGAGGCGACGAAGCCGGCCTCGGGGTGCTCGGTCGTGAGCAGGCGGGTGCGCTCGGGGGAGCGGTTGAACACCGCCACGGTGTTGCCCGCACGGCTGGCCAGGTTGCGGGCGAGGTTCGAGCCCATCACCGCCAGTCCCACTACGCCAATGTTTGCCTGTGCTGCGCCGGTTTCGGCCACGTTTGCTCCTTCAGCTATCTGTTCTCAGAACTCCTTCAAGGCTAGTCGCTCGGCCCATGGCCGTGACGTGGAGTGACGCGGGCGGCGCCGGTGACGGATGCCGCTGCGCGCGTTCGCCGCGCGCCGTCGCCTCCGCTAGACTTACGAGTTGAACTTCGGCGAGGGCTGCCGCCCGCCGGGAAACCGAGGGTGCGGCATCCGTTATCGACGCGGCGGAATGCTTCACGGCCTTTCCTCACGCTGACACGCGTTCGAGTTGAAAAATGAACCAGTACCCACCTTTGCGGGCATCGTCCGCAAACCAGATCTGGGCCGTAGCGGTCCGCAAGGAGAAACACCATGGCTGACGCCACCAACAAGATTGTCGCCGACCTGCGCGTGAAGTTCGGCAAGGGTGCTGCCCGCAAGCTGCGCGTGCTGGGCAAGATCCCCGCCGTCATGTACGGCCACGGCACCACCCCGGTTCACGTCGCGCTCCCCGCGCACCAGATCGGCCTGCTGCTGCGCCGCGCGAACGCAGTCCTCGAGCTGGACATCGACGGCAAGAGCCACCTGACCCTGGTCAAGGACGTCCAGAAGGACCCGTTCCTCCAGATCATCGAGCACCTCGACCTGATCGTCATCCGAAAGGGTGAGAAGGTTCAGGTCGAGGTTTCCGTGCACCTGAACGGCGAGTCGGCCCCCGGCACCATCGCCGACCTGGACACCAAGACCCTCCTGCTCGAGGTCGAGGCCACCAGCATCCCGCAGAACCTTCCGGTCTCCATCGAGGGCCTCGAAGACGGCGACCAGATCCGCGCGAAGGACGTCGTGCTCCCCACGGGCGCCACGCTCATCTCCGACGAAGACGCCGTCGTCGCGTTCGTGCACCTGCCGGCCGAGGAAGAAGAGGAAGAGGAAGAAGAGGCCGAGGCCGCCGAGGGCGACGCCGAGGCCGCTCCCGCCGAGTAGTCATCCCCTTCTGGTTTCGTCGTAAGCGGAGGATTCCCCTGGACGACAATCTTTGGCTCGTAGTCGGGCTCGGCAACCCCGGGCCCGACTACGCCGGTCACCGACACAATGTCGGCCACATGGTGGCTGCCGTGCTCGCCGACCGCCTGTCGGCGGCTTTCAGGAACCACAAAACGAATTCGTCGGTCGCCGAGGGGCGCAGTTTCCCCGGGGGGCCGAAACTGGTGCTGGCCAAGCCGAACACGTTCATGAACGTGTCCGGCGGGCCGGTGGCCGCGCTGCTTCGCTTCTACTCGCTGGAGCCCGCGCACCTGATCGTCATCCACGACGACCTTGACCTCCCGTTCGACACGATGAAGATCAAGGTCGGCGGCGGCCACGGCGGCCACAACGGCCTGCGCGACATCATCGCCGCAGCGGGTACGAACGAGTTCATCCGCATCCGCGTCGGCATCGGGCGCCCGCCTGGCCGGCAGCCGGCCGCGGACTTCGTGCTGCACGACTTCACGTCCCCGGAACGTTCGGCTCTGCCCAACCTGTTGACGGATGCCGCCGACGCGATCGAACTCATCGCAGCCGAGGGCGTCACTGCCGCGCAGCAGAAGTTCCACGCCCCCTGATTCCCCTTGATCGCCCGGGTTGGCTGTCAGCTGGGTTGCGTAGAATGCTCCGGTGACTCTCCAGGGCTTAATTGCCACACTTTCGCGCGCCTCCACATTCGACAATGCCCTCGCCTTCGCGAACCGGAACGTCGATTTCTCTCTCACCGAGGGGCTTCGCGCCCCGCTGCTCGCCGCCCTGCTCGAGCAGCGCACCCGGCTGGGCAAGGCCCCGGCCCTGCTGCTGATCACCGCCACCGGGCGGGAGTCGGAATCGCTGCACGAGAACCTTGCCTGCTTCGCCGCCGACGCCGAGATCATCGACTTCCCGGCCTGGGAGACGCTGCCGCATGAGCGGCTCAGCCCCAGCGCCGAAATCGTCGGCAAGCGCCTCTTCGCCCTGCGACGGATGCGCGAGTGGGAGGAGAGCGCCCCGGCCGCCCGACGCCCCCTGATCGTCATCGCCTCCGTGCGCGCCGCGCTGCAGCCTGTGGCCGACAACCTCACCGACTACGAGCCGATCGACCTGGTCGCCGGCCAACGTGGTCACGACCTCTCCGCCATCGCACGTGAGCTCGTCAACGTTGCCTATGCCCGGGTGGACATGGTCACGCGGCGCGGTGAGTTCGCGGTGCGCGGCGGCATCCTCGACGTCTTCCCGTCGATCGCCCCGCACCCTTTCCGGGTGGAGTTCTTCGGGGACGAGGTCGAGCAGATCCGCGCGTTCTCGGTCGCGGACCAGCGCTCCTTTCCTGCCCCGGTCGACTCGGTGAGCCTGCCGCCGAGCCGCGAGCTGCTGCTCAGTCCCGCCGTTCGGCAGCGGGCCCGTGAGATGCAGCACGAGTTCCCGAGCCTGTCCGGCCTGCTCGCGAAGATCGCCGAGGGCATCCCGGTCGAGGGCATGGAGAGCCTCGCACCTGCTCTCGTCGACCGGCTCGTGCCGATCACCCACTATCTGCCCGCGGAGGCGGCCGTCGCCGTCATCTCGCCCGAGCGCGTCGCATCCCGGGCGATCAGCCTGGCCGAGACCAACCGGGAGTTCTTGGGCGCGGCGTGGAGCGCCGCGACCGCGGGCGCCGAGGCGCCGATCGACCTGGAGTCGGGCGACTTCCTCACCCTCGGGCGGCTGCGGGAGGCCGTGCAGTTCAGTGCACCCGGCGCCCCGGCGTCCGCGCACGTGTGGTGGACCCTGAGCTCCTTCCAGGCGGCGCCGACGGATGCCCCGGTGCTGCCCGAGCACCGGGAACTCGACGACCTGCTCACGGTGCGGGTCGAGGGCGACGCCGTGCCGAGCTTCCAGGGCAGCGTCGAGGGCGCCGTCGGTCACCTGGCCGAGCGGCTGAAGGCCGGCTGGACCGTCGGCATCGTCGCCCAGGGTGCCGGGCTGGTCGAACGCGCCGCCGACGTTCTGGCCGAGCGGGAGCTGCCCGCCCGGATCGTCACGGAATGGCCGAGCCGACCCGAGGCCGGTATCGCCTACCTGCTGAAAGCATCCGTCGACCACGGTTTCGAACTGCCGGAGACGAAATTCTCCCTGGTCAGCGAGTCCGAATTCTACGGCCGCACCGTGGGCTACGACGCGCGCCAGGTGAAGAAGCTGGCCAGCCGGCGCAAGAACGTCGTCGACCCGCTGCAGCTGAAGGCCGGCGACCACGTCGTGCACCAGACCCACGGCATCGGCCGGTTCATCGAGCTCACCCAGCGTGAGGTCTCCAGTGGCGGGCGCAACCCGGTCAAGACCAAGCGTGAATACCTCGTGCTCGAATACGCGCCGTCGAAGCGCGGGCACCCGGGTGACAAGCTCTACGTGCCCACCGACCAGCTCGACCTGGTCAGCCGCTACGTCGGCGGGGAGGCGCCGACGCTCAGCAAAATGGGCGGCAGCGACTGGTCGGCCGCGAAGACCAAGGCGCGTCGTGCCGTGCGGGACATCGCCGTCGAACTCGTCAAGCTCTACTCCGCACGGATGGCCAGCAAGGGCCACGCGTTCGGGCCGGACACCCCCTGGCAGCGCGAGTTGGAGGAGGCGTTCCCGTTCGCCGAGACGCCCGACCAGCTCACCACCATCGACGAGGTCAAGGCCGACATGGAACGGCCCATCCCGATGGACCGGCTGCTCTCCGGCGACGTCGGGTTCGGCAAGACCGAGGTGGCCGTGCGCGCCGCCTTCAAGGCGATCCAGGACGGCAAGCAGGTCGTCATGCTGGTGCCGACGACCCTGCTCGTGCGCCAGCACATGGAGACGTTCCAGGAGCGCTTCGCCGGATTCCCGGTGCACCTGCGCGCGCTCAGTCGATTCCAGACCGAGAAGGAATCCCGCGAAACCATGGCGGGCATGCTCGACGGCACCGTCGACCTCGTGATCGGCACCCACCGGCTGCTGTCGGACTCCATCGTGTTCAAGGACCTGGGCCTCGTGATCATCGACGAAGAGCAGCGCTTCGGCGTGGAGCACAAGGATGCGCTGAAGAAGCTCAAGACCAACGTGGATATCCTCGCGATGAGCGCCACGCCCATCCCGCGCACGCTGGAGATGGCGGTCACCGGCATCCGGGAGATGTCCACCCTGGCCACCCCGCCGGAGGACCGGCACCCGATCCTCACCTTCGTCGGACCGTACTCCGACCGTCAGGTGGCCGCGGCCATCCGGCGGGAGCTGCTGCGGGAGGGCCAGATCTTCGTCGTGCACAACCGGGTGTCCAGCATCAACCGGGTGGCCGCGAAGCTGGCCGAGCTCGTGCCGGAGGCACGGATCGCCGTGGCGCACGGCCAGTTGCCGGAGGCACAGCTGGAACAGGTCGTCGTGGACTTCTGGGAGCGCAAATTCGATGTGCTGGTCTCGACGACGATCATCGAAACCGGCCTGGACATCGCCAACGCGAACACGATCATTATCGACCGCGCCGACAAGTTCGGGCTCAGCCAGTTGCATCAGCTGCGGGGGAGGGTCGGCCGCGGCCGGGAGCGCGCCTACGCCTATTTCCTCTACGACGAGAACAAACCGTTGACTGAGATCGCCCACGACCGGCTGTCGACCATCGCCGCGAACAACGAACTGGGCGCCGGCATGCAGGTGGCGTTGAAGGACCTCGAAATCCGCGGCGCGGGCAACCTGCTCGGCGGCGAGCAGGCCGGGCACATCGCCGGGGTCGGCTTCGACCTTTACCTGCGAATGATCGGCGAGGCCGTGAGCGCCTTCCGCGGCGACGTCGCGGAGGGCCAGACGGAGCTGCGGCTCGAACTGCCCGTCGACGCCCACATCCCCGAAGACTACGTCGACAGCGAGCGGTTGCGCCTCGAGGCCTACCAGAAGCTGTCCGCCGCAAGCTCGCCGACGGCCGCGAAGGACCAGATCGACCTGGTCCTCGACGAACTCACCGATCGCTACGGCGAGCCGCCCCAGCCGGTGCAGAACCTCATCCTGGTCTCCCGGCTGCGGTGGCTGGCCCAGCAGGCCAGTCTCGGCGAGGTCGTCGCGATGGGTTCGAACCTGCGCGTGTCGCCGGCGAACCTCGCCGACTCGATGCAGGTGCGCCTGCAGCGCATGTACCCCGGGTCGCGCTACTTCACCCAGAACGGTGCGCTGACCGTGCCCATGCCGCGCATCAACGGGGAACCGCTTGGGGATGCGGCGCTGATCGCCTGGGCCGGCAACCTACTCGACGCTCTCTTCCCGCGTCCCGTCGTCGCGGTCGCGTAGCCCGCCGCGGCCGGGTGGCCCGTCGCGATCGCTTGACGAGTGGCCGTGGGTCCGACCCGTCTTTCAGCGGTTCCGTCCCGAACGAATTCGACGGAGATTCTGTCCAAATCGGACGTAAACACACCTAGAGTGCGCTCTTTCGAGAAAATCTCCGTCGAATTGGTACGACGCCGGATACTCCACTCAGGTCTCCGGTGCGCCGCTGCCAGGCATCGGGCGCAGGATCGCGGCGGCGGCCCGCAAACGGCTCCGGGTACCCACGATGAACACTGGGTCGCCTACCCGGCGCTCGCCGGCCACCGTGAGCTCCCGCCGCATCCCGATGCCTGGCAGCGGCACCTCCGTGAAAATCATGGCGCCGGCATAGACCGGGACTGGGGCTCCTCACGGGACGGATCAGGCCCCGCAGACTCCGTCAATTCCGGGCGATTAGTGTTGTCACGTGTCCCCTACAGAGAATCCCACCGCCCCGGCATCCGCCTCGGCATCCGCCTCCAATCTCGACGAACTCGTGCGCGTGGTGGCTCTCCTGCGTGCACCGGGCGGATGCCCGTGGGACGCAGAACAGACCCACGAGTCTCTGGTGCAGTACCTGACCGAAGAGACGCACGAGCTGATCGAGGCGATCGAGTCGGGCAGCCGCGACGAGATGCTCGAGGAGCTCGGCGACGTGCTCTACCAGGTGGTCTTCCACGCCGACCTCGCGGCGCACACCGCGGGCGAAGACTTCGACATCCACGATGTCGCCGCGCATATGACCGCGAAAATGGTGGGGCGGCATCCGCATGTCTTTGGCGACCTGAACCTGGAAACGGCCGACGACGTGGCCCTCGCTTGGGACGACTTCAAGGCTGCGGAGAAGCCCTCCCGCACGAGCGTGCTCGACGGGATCCCGCAGGGCATGCCGGCCCTCGCGCTCGCCGACAAGGTGCTCGGCCGAGCCCGGAAGATCGGGCTGCTCGGCACCGAGGCCGCGTTCCCGCTTCCGATCGAGACCGAGGGCCAGCTCGGCCCGCTGCTGCTGGCCATCGTGTCTGCGGCCAAGAGTCAGGGGCTCGACTCCGAACGTGCCCTGCGCACGGCCCTCCGCGGTCTGCAGGAAGAGATCCGCGAGGCCGAGACGACGGATGCCGGCGACGTTTCCGACGCCGGCATCATCGGCCTGCCCGGCTGAGGCTTGCGCGAAGGCCTGCGCTGAGGCCACGCGGCGGTGCCGACAGGGCGGTGGCGGAACAGTCCAACCATGAGCCAGACATCCGTCAATGGTCTTCTGTCCGCTCAGATCGGTGACGAATTCGATGCCTCGCAGCAGTTCAGCGCCATCGCCGTCTGCTTCGCATCGCCCTGGCGCTGGCCCAGGAGAAGCAGGTCACAGCGCAGGCCGAGGAAGTGGCCTGGATGTCCACCCTCCTGACCATCGCCAGGGCGCCGGTGACAACCACTTCGACATCTTGCACTACATCGCATGAGAGACCGTGTCGGGCGTCCCGGCGGAAATCGACGGGCCGACCCGAACTGACACAATTGGGGCTATGGCAACACCAGTGACCCCTCCCCGCGGCATGCGCGACTTCCTCCCCGCCGACAAGGCGTCCCGGGAACACGCACTGGCCGTGATCCGGCGAAGCTTCGCGGCGCACGGCTTCGACGAGATCGAGACCCCGGTGATGGAAGACGCGGCCCGGCTGCACTCCGGGCTCGGCGGCGACAACGAGAAACTCGCCTTCGCCGTGCTGAAGCGTGGGTTGAAGCCGACGGATGCCGCGGCCGCCGCCGCATCCGGCGACCTGCTCGGGCTGGCCGACCTGGGCCTGCGGTTCGACCTCACCGTTCCGCTCGCCCGGTTCTACGCGACTCACCGGGCGGAACTTCCGACGGTGTTCCGGTCCATCCAGATCGCGCCGGTCTGGCGGGCGGAGCGTCCGCAGAAGGGCCGCTACCGGCAGTTCGTGCAGTGCGACATCGACATCATCGGCGAGTCCGGCCTGCTTGCCGAGATTGAGCTGATCACCGCGACCGCCGCCGCGCTCGACGCCCTCGGCCTGACCGGGTGCTCTATCCGCGTCAACGACCGCCGCATCCTGACCGCCCTGCTCGCCCATTGGAGCGTGGCTCCCGAGCTGAACGAACGCGCGCTGATCGTGATCGACAAACTCGACAAGATCGGCGTCGACGGGGTTGTCACGGAGCTCGCCGGCCTGGGCATCGCCACCGACGGCGTGGCCGATACCCTGACCCAGATCGCCGATGCCGGCTGGACGGCCGCCGAGCCGACGCCGCCGGCCTGGCTCAACACGGACGCCTTCGCCGACCTGCTCGCGCTGCGCGCCGCGATGCCCGAGGTTCGGCTCGTGTTCGACCCGACCCTCGTGCGCGGGATGGGCTACTACACCGGCACCATCTTCGAGATCTCACACCCCGATCTCGGCTACTCCCTCGGCGGCGGCGGCCGGTACGACGGCATGATCGGCCGCTTCCTCGGCACCGAGGTGCCGGCCTGCGGGTTCTCGATCGGGTTCGAGCGCATCGTCGACCTGTTGGGCGTGGATGCGGCATCCGCTGAGAACGCCGTTGTACTGGTGTACGACAAGGGAACAGACCCGGCCCGGCTCGTGGCGCTCAAGCGAACACTGGTCGAACAGGGCCTCCGGGTGCGGCTCGAACAGCGCACCAAGAACGTCAAGGCGCTGCTTGAACGCGCGGCCGGAGCCGGTTACGGGCGCTACGCGTTCGTCGGGGCGGATGCCTCCGGCGCGGGCGAACTCGATTTCCGTCCCCTCGGCGGCTGAGGCCAGTCGCTAGACTGTTATGGGATTGGAACACGGCGCTGTCTTCCTCGATTCCTTCAGACCAACACCCCAACAATTAAAAAAATATAGGAAACAGGAGATAGCTGTGGCTCTCATTGAGGCAGTAGTAGCGCGCGAGATTCTTGACTCCAGAGGCAACCCGACCGTTGAGGTCGAGGTATTGCTTGATGACGGTTCGGTCAGCCGTGCCGCCGTTCCGTCCGGCGCATCCACCGGTGCGTTCGAGGCTTACGAGCTGCACGACGGCGACAAGTCACGTTATCTGGGCAAGGGCGTCCGCAAGGCCGTTGACGCTGTCATCGACGAGCTCGGCCCGGCAGTCGAGGACCTCGACGCCGCTGACCAGCGCATCATCGACGCCGTCCTGAACGAGACCGACGGAACCGACAACAAGCACCGCGTCGGCGCCAACGCTATCCTCGGCGTCAGCCTGGCCGTCGCCAAGGCCGCCGCGACCTCGGCCGGCCTGCCGCTGTTCCGCTACCTCGGTGGCCCGAACGCACACACCCTTCCGGTCCCGATGATGAACATCATCAACGGAGGCTCCCACGCCGACAACGACGTGGACATTCAGGAATTCATGGTCGTCCCACTCGGAGCCGAGTCCTTCGCCGAGGGCCTCCGCTGGGGCACCGAGACCTACCACGCCCTCAAGGCGCTGCTCAAGTCCAAGGGCCTCTCTACCGGCCTCGGCGACGAGGGTGGCTTCGCCCCCAACCTGCCGAGCAACCGTGCCGCTCTCGACCTCATCGTCGAAGCCATCCAGAACGCCGGCTACACGCCCGGCAAGGACATCGGTCTGGCGCTCGACTGCGCCGCCTCCGAGTTCTACAAGGACGGCGTCTACCACTTCGAGGGCAAGGAACTCACCGCCCTGGAGCTGTCCGCGTACTACGTCGAGCTCGTTGCGGCCTACCCGCTCGTCTCGATCGAAGACCCGCTCGAGGAAGACGACTGGGACGGCTACGTTCACCTCACCGCCGAGCTCGGAGACAAGGTCCAGATCGTCGGCGACGACCTCTTCGTGACCAACCCGGTGCGCCTTGCCAAGGGCCTGGCCCTCGGCACCGCGAACTCCATCCTGGTCAAGGTCAACCAGATCGGCACCCTGACCGAGACGCTTGACGCGGTGTCCCTCGCGCAGCGCGCCGGTTACACCGCCGTCATCTCGCACCGCTCCGGTGAGACCGAGGACACCTTCATCGCCGACCTCGCGGTTGCGACGGATGCCGGCCAGATCAAGACCGGAGCACCCGCCCGCAGCGAGCGCGTCGCGAAGTACAACCAGCTGCTCCGCATCGAGGAAGAGCTGGGCGAGGCCGCCGTGTACGCGGGCCGCTCTGCCTTCCCGCGCTTCAAGGCGTAGTTCGACTGGAGCTCTCGGAGCGCGGGTTCACCCAGCGGCTTCGGGAGCTCCATTTTTTTGTCTGATTGCGGTTAGGGTTCCAGTGCGGGACAACCGCGACCAGCGATTCACGAAGGGAGTTGCCGTGGCCAGGAAACGCGCCGAAGAACAGCCCGTCGCGCTGCCCCCGACCGAGACCGCGGCCGCTCGCTGGCTGCGCGGCCTGCGCCTGTCCGGGTTTTCGCTGGTGATGATGGGCCTCCTGATCATGGCCGTGATCGTCCTGGCGCCCGGCATCCGCACCTACGCCGACCAGCGCCAGCAGATCGAATCGCTCACGGCGGCGGTCGAGGCCCAGCAGGGCGCCGTGGAAGAGTTGAAGAGTGAGCGGGAACGCTGGAACGACCGCACCTACGTCACCACGCAGGCCAGGGACCGACTGTCCTATGTGCTTCCCGGCGACGTGAGCTTCCTCGTGATCAACGATCTGGCCCTGCCCGTCGCGGGCGACACGGCCGCACCGGTCGCCACCCCCACCATCCAAACCACCAACGTCGATTGGCTCTCCTCCATGTTCGCCTCCGTAATGACGGCCGGTCTGGCTCCCGAGGCCGCGAAATGACCAGGCCTCCCTTCGATTCGGTCACCGAGGACGACATCACCATCGTCTCGGCTCAGCTGGGACGCCCGGCCCGCAACGTCGTGGGCATCGCCGCGCGCTGCGTTTGCGGCGCCCCGACCGTGGTGGCGACGGCGCCGCGCCTTGCCGACGGCACCCCCTTCCCCACGCTGTACTACCTGACGCACCCCGCGGCGACCGCCGCGCTGTCGTTCCTCGAGGCCACCCAGGTGATGAACGAGTACAACCAGTTGCTGGCCGATGACGAGCAGGTGCGTGCCCGCTACCGGCGTGCGCATGAGGGCTTCCTTGCCGACCGCGAGATCCTGGGCACGGTTCCGGAAATCGTCGGCATCTCCTCCGGTGGTATGCCCGAACGCGTGAAATGCCTGCACGCGCTGGCCGCCCACTCTCTGGCCGCAGGCCCCGGAGTGAACCCGATCGGAGATCTGGCCCTCGGCCGGGCGGCCTGGACGCCCGCCGTCTGCGAGTGCCTCGACTACACCACGGCCGACGAGTGACCCGCTCCGCCTGGCGTCGGATCGGCGCGGGCGTCGCCCTGGGCCTGACCGTGGCGCTGGGCGGGGCTTTCGTTGCACCGACCGCGCCGGCCTTCGCGGAGAACACGCAGGTGCGTGACCTTGAGTACTGGCTCAATGACTACGGATTCACCCAGGCCTGGAATACGACCCGTGGCGCGGGCGTGACGGTGGCCGTCATCGATACGGGTGTCGCCGACGTCGCCGACCTCGCCGGTGCGGTCGTCGGCGGAACGGATGTCTCCGGGCTCGGCTCCACCAATGGGCAGACGCCCGTCGGAGAAGGCAGCGAGCACGGGACTCTGGTGGCATCCCTGCTGGCCGGACGCGGCACGGGTGAGGGGTCCGGCGTGCTGGGAGTGGCTCCCGAGGCGTCGCTCCTGGCCGTCTCGGTGGCCTTCGGCACCAGCGACGCCACCCTCAGCAACGACGACCAGATCGCCGAGGGCATCCGCTGGGCCGTCGACAACGGCGCCGACGTCATCAACATGTCCCTCACCCGCAACACCTTGGACTGGCCGCCGAGTTGGGACGACGCCTTCCTCTACGCGTTCGAGAACGACGTCGTGGTCGTCGCCGCCGCCGGGAACCGAGGCAGCGGCACCACCGAGGTCGGAGCCCCGGCCACCATCCCTGGGGTGCTCACGGTCGCCGGTGTCGACCGCAACAAGGGCGCCAGCTTCGACGCGTCCTCGCAGGGCATCACGATCTCGGTGGCCGCGCCCAGCGAGCAACTCGTGGGCGTCGTTCCGGGCGGCGGCTACGTGCAGTGGAACGGCACCAGCGCGGCCGCGCCCATCGTGTCGGGCCTGGTCGCCCTGGTGCGCGCCGCCTATCCCCGCCTCGATGCTGCGGAGGTGATGAACCGGGTCATCGAAACTGCCGACCCGAACGGGCGGGTCGTGCCCAGCCCGATCTACGGCAACGGTCTGATCGATGCCGCGGCGGCGGTCACTGCGGCCGTGCCGGCATCCACGAGCCCGGAACCGGCCGCCCTGCTGGAGGAGTGGATCCGGGTACACCGGCGGGCGGACACCGAGGTCGAGCCCACGCCGCAGACCGCCACGCAGGTGCCGGTCGCGCCGCAGGAAGACCCGGCGTTGCCTGCCCCCAGCGTCGTCGCGGCATGGTTGCCCAGCCCGCTCACGCTGACGTATGTCACAGTGCCGCTCCTCGTCCTGGTCGGGTTTGGTACTCTGGTAACGCTGCTCGGCACCGGGGCCACTCGGCACATCAAGCGAATCCGGTCAAAACGGTAAGTTTTCGTGCAGCCAAATCATGTAGGAGGACTTTCATAGTGCCCAAAATTCTTATTGTCGGTGGCGGCTACGCCGGGTTCTACACCGCGTGGAAGCTGGAGAAATGGCTTCGCGCCGGCGAGGCCGAGGTCACCATGGTCGACCCTCTGCCGTATATGACCTACCAGCCGTTCCTGCCGGAGGTCGCAGCCGGCTCCATCGAGGGTCGCCACGCCGCAGTCGCGCACCGTCGTCACCTCAAGAAGACCAACGTCGTGACGGCCAAGGTCACCCACATCGACCACGCCACGAAAACCGCGACCATCACCCCGCCCATTGGCGAGCCCTACGAATTCGTCTATGACGTCGTCGCGGTGACGGCCGGCGCCGTGTCGCGCACGTTCCCGATCCCGGGCGTCGCGGACCAGGCCATCGGTCTGAAGACCATCGAGGAAGCCGTCGCCATCCGTGACCGCGTGCTCACCAACTTCGACAAGGCTGCCCAACTTCCGGCCGGCCCCGAGCGCGACCGCCTGCTCACCTTCGTCGTCATCGGCGGGGGCTTCGCCGGCATCGAGGTCTTCGCAGAGCTGCGTTCCTTCGCGTCATCGCTGCTGAAGTCCTACCCGCAGATCGGGTTCGACGACACCCACTTCCACCTGATCGAGGCGATGGGGCGCATCATGCCCGAAGTTTCGCTGCCGACCAGCCTCTGGGTCATCAAGCACCTCGACGAACGCGGCGCGCAAATCCACCTGAACACGCAGCTGACCAGCTCGGTCGACGGCAAGGTCGAACTGTCCACCGGTGAGAGCTTCGAGACCGATCTGATCGTCTGGACAGCCGGAGTCATGGCTAACCCGGCCATCGTGCGCCACACCGACCTGCCGATCGAAGATCGTGGTCGCCTGCAGGTGCGCCCCGACCTGCGCGTCGGAACCGATGACGAGATCATCGCGGACGCCTGGGGCGCCGGCGACATCACCGCCGTTCCCGACCTGAGTGGCGGGGGAGTGGGCGGCTTCTGCGTGCCCAACGCTCAGCACGCGGTTCGCCAGGGCAAGCTCCTCGCGAAGAACATCGTCGCGGTGCTGCGCGGCGAGAATCCCGAGGAATACCTGCACAAGAACTTGGGTGCCGTCGCCGGCCTCGGCATCGGTTCCGGTGTCTTCCAGTCCGGCAAGATCGCCATCACGGGTCTGCCGGCCTGGTTCGCCCACCGCGGCTACCACGGCTTGGCCATGCCCAGCTGGGAGCGCAAGCTGCGCATCATCTGGGGTTGGATGAACAACTTCTTCCTCGGTCGCGACATCGTCTCGTTGGCCGCGGTGCAGAACCCGCGGGCCACGTTCGCGGAGTTCGCCTCGCGGCCCAAGCCGGTCGTGGATTCTGCCGCTCCGGCCAAGGCTCCGGTGACCGTCGCCGCATCGGCCAAGGCAGCGGCCACCGTAGCCGGCCCCGGCACGGGTCCCGCCGCCAAGGCAACGGCGCGTGCACCCCGAGCCCCGCGAAAGACCGCGGCCGACAAGGCTGCGGAAGTCGCTCCGGCAGGGACGACCGAGAAGGCCGCGGCGACCGCAGCCGTCAAGTAACAGCGTCTGCGGGCGTCACCGAGAGAAACCGATGACGCCCGCAGCCCCTACGCTTGAGGCGTTCGGTTTCGCCGGGCGTGCCCCCGTAGCCCAATGGCAGAGGCAGACGACTTAAAATCGTCACAGTCTGGGTTCGACCCCCAGCGGGGGCACCACACGGTACGTCACAGCGTCATCGCGTCACCGCGTCACCGCGTCACGGCCCCGACTCCCGCCGCCCGGGCGACAGCATCCATGCATCGTCGTTCAACCTGCCGGCAGACCCTGAACGGATGCCGCGGTAAATCCCTGCCCCCGGTCTGTGCCGGGTGAGGCAGCCTGTCCGGCCCGGTTTCGTCGCGCTACGATCCGCGAGTGAAACGGTCGATGCCTCCTGCCACGTGCCATTCCCCGATGTAGGAACGGTGTCAGGGGCTTTCTGCAAACAACGTGGGACATCACCCGGTTCTTCTTCTGGAAGTGATCACCACGGCGAAGGTGCTGCCCGGGCGCGGAACCATCACGACCGGCGAGGGCGCCGCTCACGGCCAAGGTGCTGCGCCGACCCGGCCGCTCCCTCGGCGTCACCGGCGCTTTGCACCACCGATGCCCCGCGCGCTTTCCGCTCACGGCGTCACTCTGTTGGAGTCCAGACGGCCGAGGGCGGAACCAATTCGACGGAGATTTTGGCCTCAGAGCCCGGTTCCCGTCTGTTTGGCGCCATTCTCGGCAGAATCTCCGTCGAATTGGTTAGGGGCAGCTACTCCAGGTGGTCCAGATACCTCAGGATGATGCCCTCGCGGAGCGCCCACGGCGACACTTCCAGCTCGGTCACCCCGAACGCGGCCATCGCCGCGTGGAGCACGATGCCGCCCGCCACGATCTGGAAGGTGCGGTCGGCGGTGATGCCGGGCAGCGCCGGGCGCGCCTCAGCCGGGATCCGGGCCAGCCGGGGGACCCAGTCGCTCAGCTGCGAGCGGCTCAGCTGCATCCGCTCGCCTGAACCGAAACCCTCCGCGGTGGAGCCGGCCAGTTTGGCCAGGGAGCGGATGGTCTTGGACGAACCGACGACGTGGTGCGGCGCCGGGAGCCCCTCGAACGCCACCAGGGCTTCCGCGAGCACGGCGGCGGCGTGCTCGCGGAGGGCGGAGACCTGCGCGGGCAGCGGCGGGTCGTCGTGCAGGAAGCCGATGGTGGAACGGCCGGCGCCCAGCGGCAGCGACAGCGCGACCGCAGGCACCTCGTTCGCGCCGGCGGCGATCTCCAGGGAGCCGCCCCCGATGTCGAAGAGCAGGATGTCCCTGGCGGACCAGCCGTACCAGCGCCGCACGGCCAGGAACGTCAGTCGGGCCTCGTCCTCGCCGGACAGGACCTGCAGGGCGACCCCGGTTTCCCGTTCGACCCGGGCGAGCAGTTCGGGCCCGTTCACGGCCTCACGGAGTGCGGAGGTAGCGAACGGCAGGAGGTCGTCGACGTGGTGGCGGCGGGCCACCTCGGCCGCGTTCCGCACCGACTCGAGCACGGCGGTGCACCCCTCCTCGGTGATGGCGCCCTCAGTGGTGAGGTAGCGCATCAGGCGCAGCACGGCCTTGTCGGAGGCCATCGGCACCGGCTGGGCGCCTGCGTGCGCGTCGACAACCAGCAGGTGGACGGTGTTCGAACCGACATCAAGGACTCCGAGGCGCACGCTCTCGACGATAGCGTGCGCCGCGGACGCGCCGTTACGCGCTGACGCTGTGGCGGTTCGTCGTTCGGGTGCCGTCGACCATGGTGTGCAGGGAGTCCATCAGCGGCAGCAGCCGCTGGTCGTGGGTGACCAGCACCGTGGCGGTGTCGTGCTCGACGGTGAGCCGCGCGGGCCGTTTGCCGGCCTGGCCCAGAAGACCCACGGCATCCGGCATAAGGTTCGACTACTGGAAGACGATGCCGAGCCGATCCCAGCGCAGCTGCGCCTTTTCGGCCAGGGACAGCAGGGTCGCATCGATTTCGCCCATGTGCACGGACCCGCTGTCGGGCGTGATCAGGGTGGACGCCACGGCGAGCAGGCTGAACGTGCCGCTGGATGCTCCAGACCGTGAAGAATGCGCCGAAGACCAGCGCCGAGATGCCGAACAGCATCGCCACCACGAGCAGCAGGCCGCCACACATCTACCCGAAGCTCGGGGTGTCCTCACGCCCGGCAGGCCGGCCTGATCCGTCGGGCCTGACCGGCCGTGTGACCTCTCGGCGGGCCTGACCCCGCGCCCTCTCGGCGGAATCATCGGGGGTGGCCGAGGCTTAGACTCGGGCGGGCGTGACGAACCGCTGCCAGGCCCAGGCCCCGATGCTGAGGGCGGCGAACAGGGTGCCTGCCACCCACCACAGGCTGAGACTGCCACCTTCGTGCCAGAGTTCCACCGCCGGGGACAGCACTCCGAACATAATCGTGAAGGCGAGCACGGTCAGGCACGCCCAGATCGGCGGTGACCAGGCGAGGATGCTCCGTCCGCTGGTGCGTCCGATCGGGATCAGCACCAGCGCTGCCGAACCGATCGCGGCCAGCACCACACTGTTGATGATCTCGGCCGCCAGCGCGCTGAGGAAGCCGTCCGCGGTCGGCAGCAGGCCCAGCGTCAGCCAGCCGACCACGGCCAGCCCGATCAGGCTGCCGGCCCGAACGGCGGCGAGTGGGCCGCGCCTCGGCGTCAGTACCTCGGGGGCCACGGTGACGCTGCCGAGCAGCCCGAAGACCAGCGCCGGGTGAACGTCGAAAGCCCGGGAGGCCAACGCGGTCAGGGCGACCAGCAGCAGGTAGCGGGGCAGGAAAGTCACGGATGCTTTCGTCCGCCACATGCGGGAGCTCCACCAGAGCGGAACGAGCGCTCCGACCGCGTTGACGATGAGGAGGGCCAGCGCGACGGCGAGGAGCAGCCGCAGGTAGGCAGGCTGGCTGGTGACCGGCCCGGACAGCATGACGAGGGTGGCCGCGGCCAGCACGGCGGCGCCGGCCACCAGCCACCGGTTCAGAGGTAGTTCGGGAACGGTCTCGAATTCCTCGCGGGACCGGTTGCGGCCCGCGATCGGCATGCTCTGCCAGAGCGGGTGGCCGTCCGTGGCCCGGAACACGGTCCCGGCGAGGAGGCGCGCGGGGATGCAGAGCAGCAGGAGGGCACCGAGCGCCAGCAACGCCGCCTGGAACCAGGAGAGGTCGGGGGTCGACCACGGCGGCAGCACTGCCGTGGCGAACCGGGTGGGGTCGTTCCAGCCGCCCGGCAGCGGTGTGGCCAGGGCCACGGCCGGACGGTCCGCCGGCGGTGCCGGCGAGGCCGGGGCTGCAGAACCGGGCGGGGCTTCCGTCGGTGCCGACTCCTCGGCCGGCGGCGGGGCGGCGGGGGCGTCGGCGGACGGGGCGGTCGCCTCGGGGCCGGTCGAGCCGGAGGGGGAAGGGGTGGGGACGCCGTAGAGCACGTCCACCCCGGGGCTGCCCGGGCCGAGGTTGCCGGCCAGGTCGAGTTGCACCGCGATCACCCGGAAGGTACCGGCAGCGACTCCGCCCGCCGAGCAACTCCACGACCCGGATGCGACGACGGCGCTGCAGACCGAATATGACCCGGCGAAGACGGTCACGGTCGCACCCTCTTCTCCGGTGCCCGTGTACCCGGCGTCGGTGAGCGGCAGCTGGGCGCCGCTCGCCGGCGTGGTCAGCGTGGGCGGCGCAGGACGGTCGAGGTCGAAGACGAGGTCGACCGGTGCGCTCGAATTGGACCATGAGGGATTGCTGTAGCTCGTCTGCTGGCTGGCCGAGACCTCGGCCTGCCCGCCGGCGAGGCCGTCGGCGAACGTGCACGACCAGTTGCCGGAGGAGTCGGCGGTGGCCGTGCAGCGCGGGCCGCCGCTCACCGTGATGACGACGGAGGCCCCCGGATAGCCGGTGCCGCGCACCGTGCCGTTGGTCAGGCTCCCACCGGTGGGACCGCCCGTCACCCGGGGGGCGGACAACACGGCGATCGTGTGCTCGTCGGTCAGGTCGGCGGCTCCGGTGACGACGACGCGAAGCGGCACGGATGGCCCGCTCAGCAGGGAAACCGCGGCGCAACTCCACTGGCCGGCGCCGTCGACCACGGCGAAGCAGAGCGGGTCCTGACCGTCGACGGGGGAGAGCAACCGGATCTCCCGGCCGGCTTCGCCCGTGCCGGAGACGGTGGTGGTTCCGCTACCCACGAAACTGCCCGGCGGTGGGCTGACGATGGCCGGCGCGTTCGTCGGCGCCGCCTTGGCGTCCCGCTCGCTTGTGGGAGCCGGTGTGGGAGCCGGCGTGGCTGCGGCAGTCGGTTCGGCGAACGCCGCGCCCGGCACGCCGAGGAGAGACAGGCCGACCAGGGCGACGAACAGAGGCAGGGTGCCGGGCGTCCACCGTCGGCTACGGCGCCCGGGCGTTCCGCCCGAACCGGCCATACGTGTCCCGTACATGATTCCCCCTGTGACCATTTCACGGGCCAGCGCCGGGAAAGTCAACGTGCGACACGCAATTTGACGGCGACGGCACCCATTCGTGATCGGCGGGGGCCATAGGGCATACTGGCGTCGGAACATCCACGCTACTGCTTCCCCGCGCAAGAGCACGGGGCGGCTGTGGTTGGGTCACCGCGCCGGGTATCCTCAATTCCGGCTAACTGAAGGCGGTGCGCCGATGCTCGACCTCTCCCACCGCCTTACGGGCCGGCCGTGGCAGACCCCGGGGTTGTTCTGGCCCGAGCTCACGGCCGCGACGGCGCACCTGGACGCCCCCGTCGCCGCCCTCCACCTGGGTGCCCTGCGCCACAACGCGCACGACCTGCTGGACCGCGCGGCCGGCACCTCCCTCCGGGTCGCGTCGAAGTCGATTCGGGTGCGTGGCGTGCTTGAGGCCATCCTGGCCGTGCCCGGCTATCGGGGTGTGCTGGCCTACACCCTGGCGGAGGCGCTCTGGCTGGCTGAGACGGTGACGGATGTCGTCGTCGGCTACCCCACGGCCGACCGGTCCGCGATCCGGAAGTCGGGCCGCTCGCCCGAGCTGGCCAGGGCGGTCACCCCGATGGTCGACTCGATCGCGCACCTCGACGTCATCGACGCCGTGCTTCCGCCCGGCAGCCGGACCCCGATCCGGGTCTGCCTCGAACTCGACGCGGCCTGGGACGCCCCCGTGCTCGGCCATCTGGGCGTCTGGCGTTCACCCGTGCACACACCCGGCGAGGCCCGCCGGGTCGCCGCGGACATCGTCGCCCACCCCGGCTTCGTCCTCGTCGGCGTGATGTCCTATGAGGCGCAGGTGGCTGGGATCGGCGACAGGCCGGCCGGGAAACCGCTCCGGGGCCTGGTCACCCGCTGGGTGCGGCGCCGGTGCGTTGGCGAGCTCAGGGAGCGGCGCAGCGCGGCCGTCGCCGCGGTGCGCGAGGTCGCGCGCCTCGAGTTCGTGAACGGGGGCGGAACCGGCTCGGTCGAGAGTACGCGCGCCGACGCATCCGTCACCGACATTGCCGTCGGCAGCGGCTTCTTCGGCGGCCACCTCTTCGACAATTTCGCGAGCTTTCGGCCCGCGCCTGCGGCCGCGGTCGCGGTCGCGGTCGCCCTCACGGTGGTGCGGAAGCCCAGCCCCGACACGGCCGTACTGCTCGGCGGCGGCTGGATCGCGTCCGGCGTGCCCGGGGCCGACCGGCTGCCCCGCGTGGTCTGGCCGGAGGGCCTCAGCCTGGCGCCGCGGGAGATGGCCGGTGAGGTGCAGGCGCCGCTCACCGGTGTCGGTGCGGCCCGGCTCCGCGTCGGTGACCGCGTCTGGGCGCGGCACACCAAGTCGGGGGAGCTGAGCGAGCACGTGAACGAGTTCGCGCTGGTCGAGAATGGGAAGGTGGTCGATATCCTGCCGACCTACCGGGGTGAGGGGAAGGCCTTTCTGTGAGTGCGAGCGGAGCGGTGTGGCGCAACTGGGCCCGGAACCAGGCGGTGACCCCGGTGCGCGTGGAGCGGCCGTCGAGCGTCGCCGCCGTGCAGCGCGCCGTGGTGGCGGCCGGGGCGGTGGGCCTTCGGGTCAAGGCCGTGGGCTCCGGGCACAGCTTCTCGGGCATCGCGCTCGCGCCCGGGGTCCAGCTTGACCTGTTTGACCTCGCCGGGCTGATCGGTGTGGACACCGTGGCCGGGCAGGTCACTCTGGCCGCGGGCACCCGACTGTTCGAACTGCCCCGTCTGCTGCGGCCCTACGGTCTGGCCCTGCCGAACCTGGGCGACGTGGACCGGCAGACGATCTCCGGCGCCACGTCCACCGGGACCCACGGCACGGGCGGCCGGTACGGCGGCCTGGCCACCCAGATCGTGGCGCTGACCCTGGTGGTCGGTGACGGCACCCTGCTGCGCGTGAGCGCCACGGAGAACCCGGAGCTGCTGCCCGCGACCCGGCTCGGTCTCGGTGCGCTCGGAATCGTGGTGGACGTGACCCTGCAGTGCGTGCCCGCGTTCCTGCTGCACGCGGTGGAGGCGGCCGAGCCGCTCGAGGAGGTCCTGGAGCACTACCTCGACCGGTCCGACCACAGCGATCACTACGAGTTCTTCTGGTTCCCGCACACCGAGACCGCCCTGACCAAGACCAACACCCGGCTGCCCCTGGAGTCCGGCCGGTCGCCGCTCGGCAAGGTCGCCCGCTTCGTCGACGACGAATTGCTCGCGAACGGGGTCTACCGCGGCATTTGCGCCCTGGGCGCCGTGGCGCCGGCGACAGTCCCCGGATTCAACCGACTCGCCGCCCGCCTGACCGGCAGACGCGAATTCACGGATGTCTCCCACCGCGTGTTCCTGACGAACCGCACGGTGCGTTTTCAAGAAATGGAATATGCCCTGCCGCGCGCCCTGGTACCGGCCGCGCTGCGGGAAGTGCGGGCGCTGATCGAGGCGCGGGGTTGGCGCATCTCGTTCCCGATCGAGGTGCGCTCGGCCGCCGCCGACGACGTCTGGCTGTCCACCGCAGCGGGCCGGGAGACCGGCTACATCGCCGTGCACCGCTACTACCGGGAGGATCCGGCTGCGTATTTCCAGGCGGTCGAGGCCATTATGCGCGCGCACGGCGGGCGTCCGCACTGGGGCAAGACGCACGACCGGGATGCGGCGTCCCTCCGCACCGACTATCCGCACTTCGACGACTTCCTCTCGGTGCGTGACAGGCTTGACCCGGAGCGCCGCTTCAGCAACAGCTATCTGGAAAGAGTCCTGGGTCGATGAGCAACAGCAACACCCCCGCCGCCCGTGCTTGGGAACACCGTGCGGGGGAGCTGGGAGACCGGCTGCCCGACGGCTTCACCGTGGGCGTGGCAACGTCCGCTTTCCAGATCGAGGGTGGCGCCAGGCAGGGCGGTCGCGGCGAATCGAGTTGGGACACGTTCACGGCCACCGCCGGGCGCATCCGTGACGGCTCCAACGCATCCGTTTCGACCGATCACTTCAATCGGCTCGAGGAGGACGTCACGCTGCTCCGCGAACTGGGCGTCGACGTCTATCGGTTCTCCCTGGCCTGGTCCCGGCTGCAGCCCGATGGCCGCGGCTCGCTCAGCCGGGCCGGCCTGGCCTTCTACGACCGGCTGCTCGACGGGCTCCTGGTCGCGGGGATCAGCCCGATGGCGACCCTGTTCCACTGGGACACCCCGTTGCGGTTGCGCGGCGGCTGGCTGAACCGAGACACCGCGATGCGGTTCGGCGACTACGCCCACCAGGTCGGCGAGGTGTTCGGGGACCGGATCGACTCCTGGCTGACCCTGAACGACCCCGCGACGGTGACCCTCAACGGCTACGCCCTCGGCACGGATGCCCCGGGGGAGGCCCGGCTCTTCGGTGCCCTGCCGGCGGCGCACCATCAGCTGCTTGCTCACGGACTCGCTGTGCAGGGGCTGCGCGCCGCCGATGTGCGCGGCCGGATCGGGATTTCCAACGTGCACTCGCCCGTGCAATCCGCCAGCGGCCGCGAAGCCGACGAGGTTGCCGCCGCGCTCTTCGACGTGCTGCACAATCGCGTCTACGCCGACGCGGTGCTGCTCGGCCGCTACCCGGAACCGCCGGAGTCCTACCAGGTGCCGATGCGGATGCTGCTGGAAACCGACCCGGACGACCTCCGCACCATCCACCAGCCGCTCGACTTCTACGGGCTGGGCTACTCCCAGCCGAGCCGGATCAAGGCCGGCGCCGCTGCCCCGAAGACCCCGAACGGGCCGCCGCCCAGCGGGCCGCCGGAAAAGGTCGTGGCCTTTCCCTTCCACGTCACCCCGTTTCGCGAGTTCCCGGTGACCAACGCCGGCACGGCCATCGCGCCCGAATACCTCGGTGTGGCTCTCGGCGAACTGCGCGACCGCTACGCGGAGAACCTGCCGCCCGTCTGCATCACGGCCGGGGGAGCGAGCTTCCCCGACGTCGCCGACACGTGGGGTGCCGTGCACGATCCGGCGCGGATCGACTACCTGGCCGAGCACATCACGGCGGCGCTCGCCGCGGTGGCCCCCGGCGGGATCGCCGACGGGGTCACCCTGCAGGGCTACCTGGTCTGGTCCCTGCTGGACAGCTTCGAATGGACGGCCGGCTACACCCAACGGTTCGGCCTCGTGCACGTCGACTTCCAGAGCGGCACCTGCACCCGCACCCCCAAGTCTTCCTACCGCTGGCTGCAGACGGTGCTCTCCGCCCGCTGACGGTCGCGTGGGGCCGGTCGTCGCCGCGTTACTTGGAGTGTGTCGGGAAGCGCATGTGAGCCTCAGGGCGCGCGGTTATGATAATTCGTGCGTCGTAAAAAACGCCGCCGCGGCCTGCTTGCCCGCCCCGCCTCACCTCAAGGAGAAGCTGCCATGGAATGGCTCATCCCGGTCCTCATCGTTGTTGCACTCGTCGTCATCATTGGGATTTACCTCTGGGCCACGTACAACTCTCTCGTCACCCTCAAAGTGCGCGTGGACGAGGCATGGAGTGATATCACCGTTCAGTTGAAGCGCCGGGCCGACCTGATCCCGAACCTGATCGAGACGGTCAAGGGCTACGCGGCACACGAGCGGGCCGTTTTCGAGAACGTCACGAAGGCACGGGCCGAGTCGCTCAACGCGCAGGGTCCGGCCGAGGCCGCCGCCGCCGAGAACCACATGCAGACCGCGCTGCGCAGCATCTTCGCCGTAGCGGAGGCGTACCCGCAGCTGCAAGCCAGCCAGAACTACCTGCAGTTGCAGGGCGAGCTTGTCGACACGGAGGACAAAATCCAGGCCTCACGCCGGTTCTATAACGGCGGCGTTCGGGAACTGAACACGAAGATCCAGGTCTTCCCCAACAACCTCATCGCCCGCAACCTCGGGTTCACCCAGCGAGACTTTTTCGAGGTGTCCGACTCCGCCGCCATCGCGGAGCCGCCTCGCGTTCAGTTCTAGCGGACGGCTTCCATGTACAGCGCAATTGCGCGCAACAAGCGCAACACCGTCTTCATCATCATCCTGTTCATCGCCATCATCGCGGGTCTCGGCTGGCTCGCCAACGCGGTCTATAGCACGCCCGGTGACTACAGCATCCTGATCTTCACGGTCGTCTTCGCCACGGGGTATGCCGTGGTGCAGTACTTCGTGGCCGGTCGCCAGGCGATCGCGATGAGCGGCGGCATCCGCATCACCAGTCAATCGGAGAATCCGAGGCTCTGGAACATCGTCGAGAACCTCTCGATCACCACCGGCACGCCGATGCCCGCGATCTATGTCATCAACGACCCGGCGCCGAACGCCTTCGCCACCGGGCGCGACCCGGAACACGCGATCGTCGCGGCCACCACCGGCCTGCTGGAGATCATGACCGACTCCGAGCTCGAGGGCGTCATGGCGCACGAGCTCGGCCACGTGCGCAACTACGACATCCGCCTGTCGATGGTCGTGTTCGGCCTCGTCGTCGCCGTCGGGTTCATCTCGGACATCTTCCTTCGAATGGCGTTCTTCGGCCGGAACAGCAAAAACAATGGCAGCCCCGTCATCATGGTGGTCGGTCTCGTCGCCATGCTCGTGGCGCCCCTGATCGCCACGATCGTGCAGCTTGCGGTGTCGAGGCAGCGCGAATACCTGGCGGATGCGACGGCCGCCCTGACCACGCGGCATCCGGACGCCCTGGCCAGCGCACTCGGCAAGCTCGAGGCCTTCGGGCGCCCGATGAAGAAGCAGAATACCTCGATGGCCCACCTCTGGATCGCCGACCCGCTCAAGCCCGGCGTGATGGACAAGCTCTTCGCCACGCACCCGCCGATCGCCGAGCGCGTCGAGCGCCTGCACACGATGGGCCGCAAGTTCTGACCTGCTTCGACGGCCGCTAACGCAGCTCGGCGGCCAACGCCTCGGCGAGATTGCCGCGCCGTTCCACCTCGATCTGTGGCAGGCCCTGCCAGGCGGCGGCCTCCTTGAGAACAGATGAGAGACGCCCGGCCGTGTCCGACGGCGCGCCCGGCTCCACCCAGGCAGCGCGCACCCGCAGCACCTGCGCCTGCCGGTCGTTCTTCAAGTCGACCCGGCCCACGATCGTGTCTCCGAGCAGCACGGGCAGGCAGTAGTACCCGAACACCCGCTTCGGTTCGGGCGTGTAGATCTCGATCCGGTAGTGGAACCCGAACAGTCGCAACGCGCGCGCCCGTTCCCAGACGACCGGGTCGAACGGCGACAGCAGGGTCGCGGCATCCACCCGGCGCGGGAGCCGCGCGTCGCGGTGCAACCAGGCGCCCCCCGATGCGCCGCCCGCACCCCAGCCCGGCACCTCGACCGGGATGAGCTCGCCGGCATCCTCGAGGTCGTGGATGGCCGCCAGGGTCGCCGGGCCGCGCAACCGGAAGTAGTCGGCGAAGTCCTTCCCCGTGCCGATTCCGTGCGCCCGCGCCGAGCGACTCACCAGCTCGCGGTGCGCGTCGTCCCGGCCGATCGTGCGCTCCCGCAACTCCCGCGGGAACACCTGCTCCGGCAGCCCGTAGACCCGCTCGAACCGTTCCCGGCCCGAGATCGCCACGTCGCCCCAGCGGAACAGGGTCTCCAACCCGGTCTTCACGTCCGACCAGCCCCACCACGGGCCGCGGCGGCGGTTCACGTCGTGCTCGATGGCGCTCGCGCGCAGGGGACCGTTGGCGGCAAGCTCGGCGAGCAGCCAGTCGAGCATCGGCCGGTTGCCCTGAGCCCACGCCTCGGTTGCCGACCGGGTCCGGAATTCGCGCATCCGCCAGCCGAAGAGCGGCCAGGCGTCGCGCGGCAGGAACGATGCCTCGTGCGCCCAGTACTCGGTGAACCGGGATTCGCGGCCCGAGGTCAGCCGGTCCAGCTGCGCCTTGTCGTAGGCGCCGAGTCGGCTGAACGCCGGCATATAGTGGCTGCGCTCGAACACGTTCACGGAGTCGATCTGCAGCAGCCCGAGCCGGTTCACCAGGGCATCCAGTTGACGGATGCCCGGCGTCACTGACGGCGGGCGGCCGAAGCCCTGCGCGCCGAGCGCGATCCGGCGGGCAAGGGCTGGGGAGATCGTCTGCACCACTCTCCGACCCTAGTGGCACGCTTCAGACGGCATTCACCCGATGTTCAGCGGCGCACCCCCTCACGGTCGACGGCTGCTCCTAGCCTCGCTTTTACCGGCTACCCGGCTCCACACGTCCGCGTTTTCGCGCGGCGGCCGACACCGGTCCGACGGAGGAAACTTGTTCACCACCCGCATCCTGGCCGCCCTGGCCACGGCCACCGCCCTCGCCCTGAGCCTGTCCGCCTGCTCCGGTGCCGCGGATGCCGGTCCCGGCACCACGGGGGTCGATGCCGCCTCCGCGACCAGCCTCTCCGCCTTCGGCGACCTGGCCGCCCTCGAGGACGCGGCCCGGGCCGAAGGCGCCCTGAACGTGATCGCCCTGCCGCGGGACTGGGCCAACTACGGCGCCGTGCTCGACGCATTTTCCGAGAAGTACCCGGAGATCACCATCACCGAGGCCTCGCCGGACGCGTCCAGCGCCGAGGAGATCCTGGCCGCGGACAACCTCGCCGGGCAGGACACCGCCCCCGACGTATTCGACCTGGGCCTCGCGGTGGCGCTGTCCAGCACCGATCGCTTCGCGCCCTACCAGGTGGCGGCATGGGCCGAAATCCCGGATGCGCTCAAGGAGACCTCCGGGCTGTACACGGGCGACTACGGCGGCTACCTGGCGATCGGCTACGACCCCGACGCCGTTCCCGCGCCGACCGAGCTGCGTGACCTGCTCGGCGCCGAGTACACGGGCAAGGTCGCGATCAACGGCGACCCGACACAGGCCGGGGCTGCGTTCGCCGCCGTCGGGCTGGCCACCGTGCAGAGCGGGAGCGATGTGAGTGACTTCCAGGCCGGCATCGACTTCTTCGACGAGCTCAACCAGGCCGGCAACTTCGTCAAGATCGACCCGACTTCGGCGACCATCGCGTCGGGTGAGACCCCGGTGGTCTTCGACTGGGACTACCTCAACGTGGGCTACGGCACGAGTCTGGCCGGCGAGCGCAACTGGGAGGTCGTCGTCTTTCCGGGAACCGGGTACGCCGGCTACTACAACCAGGCCGTGAACAAGGATGCCCCGAACCCGGCCGCAGCCAGGCTCTGGCAGGAATTCCTCTACAGCGACGAGGGCCAGAACCTCTGGCTCGCCGGTGGCGCCCGCCCCGTGCGCGCCGAGGCGATGGCGGCGGCCGGCACCATCGACGCGGCGCTCTTCGCCGCACTCCCTGCGGCCCCGGCCGAGACGGTCGTCCCCTCCGAGGCGGAGAGCGCCGCGGGAGCCGCGCTCCTCGGCGCGAAGTGGGCCGCAGCTGTCCGGTAGCCGGCGCGGCACGGCGGCAGCCTTCGGGCTGTTGCCGTTCGCGGCATATGTGGTGCTCTTCCTGCTCGTGCCTACCCTGATCGCAGTCGGAAGCGGCTTCGTCGACGAGTCCGGGGTGTTCACGCTCGACACTGTGGCCGCGCTGGGCAACCCGGTCGTGAGAGACGCCTTCGCCGCGTCATTCGGACTGTCGGCACTCACCGCCGTTGTGGGTGCGATCGTCGGTGCCCTTGCCTGCTACGGCTTGCTCGGCGCGCGCGACGACGGCCCCCTCCGCGCCGTCGTGGACTCCCTCAGCGGCGTGCTCGCCCAGTTCGGCGGCGTCATGCTGGCCTTCGCGTTCGTGGCGACTATCGGCATCCAGGGTCTGGTCACCGTGATCCTGCGCGACACCTTCGGCGTCGACATCTTCGCCGACGGGGTATGGCTCTACGAACTCCCCGGCCTCGTGCTGCCCTACATCTACTTTCAAGTTCCCCTGATGATCATCACCTTCCTGCCCGCGCTGCAGGCACTCAACCCGCACTGGGCCGAGGCCAACGCAACCCTCGGCGGCAACCGGGCCACCTACTGGTTCCGGATCGCGTTCCCGGTGCTGGCGCCCTCGTTTCTCGGCAGCCTGCTGCTGCTCTTCGCCAACGCGTTCTCCTCCTATGCGACCGCCGCCGCGCTCACCAGCCAGGGATCGCAGATCGTTCCGCTGCAGATCCGCTCGGCCCTGACCAGTGAAACCCTGCTCGGCCGGGAGAATCTCGCCGGGGCGTTGGCGCTCGGCATGATCCTGGTGATGTTCGTCGTCATGTCCGGCTACTCGGCGTTGCAGGCACGGGCGGCCCGGTGGCAGCGATGAAGGCGGTGGCGCACACCCCCACCCGGCTGGCGCGCGGCCTCATCCTCGGCAGCATCGGCCTCCTCTTCGCCGTCCCCATCGTCGCCATGGTGGAGTTCACCTTGCGCCGCGGCCTCGCCGGCGGCCACGACCTTTCCCGCTGGACGGCCCTGTTCCAGGGTGGCTTCGCCGGCCCGTACCGTTCGGTTCTCGTCGCGCTCGGGAACTCGGTCGGGCTGGCCGTGGGCACCGTCTCGATCGTTCTCCTGCTGCTGGTGCCGACCTTGCTGCTGGTGCACCTGCGGTTTCCCCGCCTGCGCCGCGTGATGGAGTTCGTCTGCATCCTGCCCATCAGCATCCCGGCCATCGTCCTCGTGGTCGGCCTGGCCCCGGTGTACTCGGTGCTCGCCCGCCTGCTTGGCAGCGGCGTGTGGACCCTCGCGTTCGCCTACGGCATCACGGTGCTCCCGTTCGCCTACCGGGCCATCCAGACGAACCTCGACGGCGTCGACGTGTGCACGCTCAGTGAGGCGGCCCGCACGCTCGGCGCGGGCTGGGTGAGCGTGCTCGTGCGGGTACTGATCCCGAACCTGCGCCGCGGCATCCTCGCCGGCGCGTTCATCTCGATCGCAGTCGTGCTCGGCGAATTCACGATCGCCTCCCTGCTCAACCGCATCACCCTGCAGACCGCGCTCGTTGTCGTGAGCAAGGCCGACCCCTATACGGCCGTCATCCTGTCTCTGCTCGCACTCACTTTCGCATTTCTGCTCTTGCTCGTCATCGGGCGTCTCGGCACGGTTCGCGCCGGCAGCCGGCGACGGCCCACCACCGGAGGTCAGCTATGAACCAGAACCAGCTTCGGACCCAGAATCAGAACCGAGACCGTTCGGTGGCGATCGCTCCGGCGGGAGCCTCGGTGCGCTTCGCGGGCGTGGTGAAGGACTTCACCGGCCACCGTGCCCTGGCCGGCTTCGATCTCACCCTGCACGCGGGCGAGTTCGTCGCCCTGCTCGGCCCGAGCGGTAGTGGCAAGACCACCGCGCTGCGGGTATTGGCCGGGCTCGAATCCACGGATGCCGGAAGCATCCTGATCGACGGAGCCGACGTGTCGACACTGCCGACGAGCCGGCGCGACCTGGGCATGGTGTTCCAGTCCTACTCGCTGTTCCCGCACCTCAGCGCGGGCGAGAACGTCGAGTTCGGCCTGCGCATGCGGAAGGTCCGCGGCGAGGAACGGCGCGCCCGAGCGGCCGCGGCCCTCGCCCTGGTCGGGCTCGACGCCCACTACGATCGCTTCGCGCACCAGCTCTCCGGCGGTCAGCAGCAACGGGTGGCGCTGGCGCGCGCCCTCGTCACCGAGCCCCGGGTTCTCCTGCTCGACGAGCCGTTGTCGGCCCTTGACGCCCAGGTTCGGGTGGTGCTGCGCGAGGAGATCCGGCGCATCCAGACCGAACTGGGCATCACGACCCTGTTTGTCACGCACGACCAGGACGAGGCGCTCGCCGTGGCCGACCGCGTCGCCGTGATGCGGGCGGGTTCCATCGAGCAGGTCGGAGCACCGGAAGAGCTCTACACCCGGCCGGCCTCGTCGTTCATCGCGGACTTTGTGGGGCTCAGCAATCGACTGGTCGGCGTGGTGCGCCACGGGTTCGCGCGGGTTCACGGTGCCTCTCTGCCGCTACTCGACCCCTCGCAGGCGGATGGCGCTGTGTCCGTCTCCGTGCGGCCGGAAGACCTCGAATTCGGCGCTGCGGGGGCACCAGGGGTCGTGCTCTCGTCGAGTTTCCACGGCTCGCTCCGGCGCACGAGGGTGCGCCTGGACGACGGCGCGTCGCTCGTCGTGCAGCACGGCGCGCGGCTGCATCCGTCGGCCGGGGACCGGGTCCTGGTGCGGTTCACGGGCGCGCCCGTCTCGGTCGACCCGCTCCCCTCTCCGGCGTAGTGACCGGTCCGGGGCCTGAGGCAGCGAGCACCTTTGGCCCATACCGGAGACGGCACGTGTGATTGCCTAGACTGATGCCGTGATGGAAACCGACGGAAAACCCGCCCGCAGCGGCTTCTTCGGCGTGTTCGGACGCCGCCGCACCGTACCCCCGATCCTGGTCGAGCTCCCGCCCTCGCATGGCTACGGAGTCGACGAGAACCTGCCGGCCGGCATCCGACTCGCCGCCGCCTGGTCCTGGCGCCTGCTCGCGCTCGCCGGCGCACTTGCTGTTTTCATCTTCATCGTCATCCAGCTCCGGTTGATCGTCATCCCGCTGCTCGTGGCCGTGCTGGTGTCGGCACTGCTCGTGCCCTTCGTCGGATTCCTGGTGCGACACCGATTTCCCAAGGCTCTCGCGGTCGTGGTCGCTCTGATCAATACCTTCGCGATCCTCGGCGGACTGATCACGCTGGCCGTGAAGCAGATCGCCATCGGCACGGTCGGCCTGAACGAGAGGCTCGCCGCCTCCTACGAGAGCCTCAAGGCCGTTCTCCTGGCGTCGCCGCTGCAGCTGACCGAACCGGAGCTCAACGCGTTCCTCGGCCAGGCCTGGGACGCCATTCAGGCGGACAGCCAGGTTTTCGTCTCTGGGGCGCTCTCCGTGGGGTCCTCGCTCGGCCACCTGGTGACAGGTTTCCTTCTGGCGCTGTTCAGCCTGCTGTTCATCCTGATCGATGGCAAGGGCATCTGGTCCTGGATCGTGCGCCTGTTCCCCCATGGCGCGCGCGCGGCCATCGATGGCGCGGGGGTGGCCGGCTGGACCACGCTGGGGAACTTCGCCAGGGTGCAGATCCTGGTGGCGTCCATCGACGCGATCGGCATCGGGGTCGGGGCCGCACTGCTGGGGGTTCCGCTCGCCATCCCGATCGGCGTGCTCGTTTTCCTCGGCTCGTTCATCCCCATCGTCGGCGCCGTGGCCACGGGCGCGGTGGCGGTCGTGATCGCCCTGATCTTCAACGACTGGGTGGTGGCTTTGCTGATGCTCGGCGTTGTGCTGCTGGTGCAGCAGATCGAGGGTCACGTGCTACAGCCCCTGATCATGGGTACGGCGGTCAAGGTGCATCCACTGGGTGTCGTTCTCGTGGTGGCGGCCGGCGCCCTGCTCGCGGGCATCGCCGGCGCCCTCTTCGCCGTGCCGATCGCTGCCGTACTCAACGTCATGATCAGCTACATCAACAGCGGGGCGTGGCGATCCGAGCAGACCGCCTCGGCACCCGTCTTCGCCTCCTCGTTGTGGCAGACCGTCCCGCAACGCCCCGGTTTCCGCCGACCGGCATACCGCCTCAAGAAAAGTGCCTCCCATGACTAATGTCTCGCTCGTCGGACCGACCCTGGCCGATTTCGAGTCCGCCCGGGACATCGTCGGTCGGGTCGCCGCCGTCACCCCGATGGAAACGTCCCGCTACCTCTCGGAGCTCCTCGGCGCGCCGGTCCTCCTCAAGTGCGAGAACCTGCAGCGCACCGGGTCCTACAAGATCCGCGGCGCGTACAACCGGATGTCCAAGCTCACCGACGAAGAGAAGACCCGCGGCGTCGTGGCCGCCTCGGCCGGCAACCACGCCCAGGGCGTCGCCTTCGCGGCGCGGGAGCTCGGCATCCAGGCCACGATCTTCATGCCCGTGGGCGTCGCCCTGCCCAAGCTGCAGGCAACCCGCGACTACGGCGCGCACGTCATCCTGCGCGGCAATACGGTGGCCGAGCCGCTGCTCGCGGCCGCGGAGTGGGCCGCCGAGACCGGCGCCATCCTGATCCCGCCGTTCGACCACGCGGATGTCGTCACCGGCCAGGGCACCGTGGGTCTGGAGATCCTCGACCAGGTTCCCGACCTCGCCACCGTGATCGTTCCGATCGGCGGCGGCGGCCTCATCTCCGGTGTCGCCAGCGTGCTCAAGCAGCGCGCGCGCCGGGACGGCCGCCAGATCCGGGTGATCGGGGTGCAGGCCGCCAACGCGGCCGCTTACCCTCCGTCCCTCGAGGCCGGCCGGGTGCTGGAGATCCAGATCATGCCGACCATCGCCGACGGCATCGCGGTGGCCAAACCGGGCCTGCTGAATTTTGAGATCGTGCGTGATGCCGTCGATGAGGTCGTCACCGTCACCGAGGATGACACGGCTCGTGCCCTCCTGGTGCTGCTCGAGCGCGCCAAGCTCGTGGTCGAGCCGGCCGGCGCGGTCGCCGTGGCGGCGATCCTCGCGGGCAAGGTCACCGCGACCGGCCCGACGGTCGCGATCCTCAGCGGGGGAAACATCGACCCGCTGCTGATGCAGCGCGTGATCAGCCATGGCCTCTCGGCATCCGGCCGCTATCTCACGTTGCGCATCATGCTGCCCGACCGTCCCGGGCAGCTGGCCCGCATCTCGGAGCTGCTCGCCGAGGCGCACGCCAACGTGATCGAGGTTCTCCACACGCGGCACGGTGTGGGGCTTCAGATCAGCGAGGTCGAACTCAACGTCAGCGTCGAGACTCGCGGGCCCGACCACCGCCAGCTCGTCGTGGATGTGTTGCGTGCGGCCGGATACGACCCGCAGATCGACTAGCGGGGGGAGCTTCGACGAATCGTGCGTCGTGGGTTTGACGCTCGTGACGGTGCCGTGCCTCTAACGAATTCGACGGAGATTCTGCCCGGATCGGCTCCAGAAGCCCCGAGAACTCGCATTTTCCGCAAAATCTCGGCTCCCCTGCTGTATCCGTGGGTGTTTCGGAGCGCCTTAACGGCCGCACGCCGCTTCCTGTCTAGGTTTCTGACTGTCAAAGGAAAGAAACTTTATAG